>DASPJG010000319.1:0-2112 GCA_035628755.1 Pyrinomonadaceae bacterium | reverse complement strand
CCGCCCGCTCCGCGCTCGCCGACGCGGTGCTCGACGCGCCGCCGCTCGACGTGGAGACGCGCCTCGACGACCCCGAAGGCGACGCCGCAGACTTGCAGCCGATCCGCTCGGTCGAACACAACAGCAACGACGTGCGCCGCCGCCGCAAGTCAACCCGAAAACGCGGCGAGCGCTCGACCAACCCGCACGGAGTCCGACGCGAGCGCGTGGGCGCGGGAAGCGCCGGCGAAGAAAGTTGAATAAAACGGTGAACTAGGAACGATGAACGATGAACTGGAAGCCAGTTGATTTTAGTTCATCGCTCATCGTTCACCGTTTCCTCATTCTGACTCCTGGATTCTTAATTCTTCCGTTCGTCGTTTCACCCGGCGATCTGTTCCGGCTCTCCGTGCGCCTTCGGGAAGATGAGCGAGAGCGCGACCGAAGCGGCGATGACGCCCGCGATGATGCCGAGCGAGAGCGTGATGGGGAACTTCCCGCCGAACAGGTCGTTGAGCCACACCATCTTCAGGCCCACGAAGACCAGCACCGCCGCCAGCCCGTACTTGAGCAGGTGGAACTTGTCCACCGCGCCGGCCAGCATGAAGTAGAGCGCGCGCAGGCCGAGGATCGCGAAGATGTTCGACGTGAACACGATCAGCGGCTCGCTTGTCAGGGCGAAGATCGCGGGCACAGAATCGACCGCGAAGATCACGTCCGTCGCTTCGAGGAAGAGCAGCGCGACGAAGAGCGGCGTCGCGTGCAGTCGCCCCGCGAGCCGGACGAAGAAGTGCTGCCCGTGCGGCTCGTGCGTGACGGGCACGAGGCGTCGGAGGAGTCGGATTAACAGATTCTTCTCCGGCTCGACCGGCTTCTCCCCGGCGAACATCATCTTCAGACCGGTCAGAATCAGGAACACGCCGAAGAGTACGACGACCCAGTGGTACTGCATCAGCGCGCTCCCCAGGGCGATGAAGATCGCGCGGAAGACGAGCGCGCCGATGATGCCGTAAAAGAGCACGCGGTGCTGGTACTTCGCCGGCACGCCGAAGTAGGAGAAGACCAGCACGAAGACGAAGATGTTATCGACCGAGAGCGCCTTCTCGACGATGTAGCCCGTCAGGAATTCGAGCGAGACGCGCCACGCCGCGTTGCCGGGATCGAAGCCCGGCACGCCCAGCAGCCGCGCGTCCTGCGGGAACTTCCAGAGCGCGTACTGGTAGAGCAGGAAGTTAAAGCCCATGGCGAGCGCCACCCAGACGACGCTCCACGTCGCGGCCTCGCGGAAAGAGACTTCGTGCGCCTTGCGGTGGAACACGCCGAGGTCGAGGGCGAGCAGCAGCAGCACGAAGCCCGTGAAGGCGAGATAGAACCACCAGTATTCTGAAAAAGGGAAAAGCTCGATCATGTTTGCGCTCCTTTACGCGTCAGAAGTTTCGCTCCGACCGCAGGCGCGCAAAAGAAAAAGACCTTTCGCGGGCGCCCGACGCTCAGGGCCGCAAAAGGTCTTGGTCTTCGAGCTTTAAGAATTCTCTCCCCGGCGCGCCGGCCGAACCCCCTCCCGAGGGACGGCGTAATGACGAACGCGCCGGACCCGCGCGACTCGGCGGCGGGCGACCTACTCCCCTTTTCCAGTCGAAATTTTAAGGCCGGCCGAGGCCGCGGGTCAACTCAAGATTCTGTCGCTTTATCGTCACGCCGTCCGAAGTCGAATGGTCGTCCGCGGGCGCGCGATTTTGTGTTAGGCTATCGCCCAACAAAAATTTTCAAGCACGCGGAATCGACGACGGCGCGCCGCAAGTGCGCGGACAACCGCCGTCAACTTTCCCGTTCGGACTACGTCTCCGCCGCCGCCGAATCTCGGCGGGGCGACTCACCCAAAGGGGGCTTTGCGAATGAACACGGACAACGGCGCGACGATTTCAGTCTGGATGCAAACGGCCGACGTGCCGCGCGAGGGCCGGCTCGGCGCGGACACGGACGCCGACGTGGTCATCGTCGGCGCCGGGATAGCCGGCATGACGACCGCCTACCTGCTCTCGCGCGAGGGCAAGCGAGTCGTCGTACTCGACGACGGCCCCGTCGCGGGCGGCGAGACCTGCCGCACGACCGCTCACATCGTCAACGCGCTCG
>DASPJG010000318.1:0-4518 GCA_035628755.1 Pyrinomonadaceae bacterium | reverse complement strand
ATCCTTCGCCTCGCGATAGAGCGTGGCGAGGGCGCGCAGGCCAGCCGGGTCTGCGCCCATGCCGAGCGCGAGAGCCGCCCGCCGACGCACCGCGAGGCTTTCCTGATCGTTGCGGACGATCTCGCTCAAGGCGGAAACATCGCCCGCCATGTCTTTGAAAGGTTGACGCGCCGTCGCCCTCTCCCTCAACCAGTAAACAGCCATCTCTTTCTCCGACTTCTCGGCAGAGTGCTGCGCGATCTCTTCGAGCAACGCATCCGCTTGCGGGCCTTCGTGCATGGAGATGACTTCCACCAGACGCGGCGACAACGAACTCCCGATCTTCGCCGCGACCACTCCTTTTATGAAACCCAAACTCTCGTTGGTGTCCGCCTGACCGAGCCAGTAAACCGGATACTGGTAGTCACGCTGCCGGTCTAGATTGAGCACCTCGAATTTCTTGATCGAGTTGGCCTTCGGGTCATACAGGAAAAAGAGGCCGAGGTTTTGAGTTTCAATTCCCGGTTCGGGAGTGATCTCGACGTTGACGCCATGCCTCACGTCGAAAGAATACCCGACCAGAAAGAGCGATTGCGGGTGGCTGGCGGGAGCGTCCTTGAGCGCACGCTCCCAGCGGGCTTTCAGGTCGGTTCCCTCGACGGGCTTGAATTTTTGTGTTTGAGACATGTCAGTACTCATAAACGATAACAAGAGAAGTGAGAAGATCGCCTGTATGATCTTGTCCATAAGAATTTTGTGGGCTGAGAGTTTTTAGTTTGGTGACGGCAGGCAAGAACCGTCCGGGGAGAAAGTTTTTACGATTTCACTGCCTGTGCTGTTAATAATCAACTCTAGGATAACAACCGCGCGCAGTTGAAGTCAAAGAGTTGCAGGGACGGGAAATGCCGCTCGCCATCGAGCGATCAACTCAACGAATTGCTCCCCGCTGCGACCGGCAACGCGCCCCGCCCCGCGCGGTTTCTCAACGCGCCAGATCAACTGCCACGATGCGAAATTCGCTCGTGTAGTGCTGGCCTTCTTTGTCGGGCAACCATGTTTGGTCGAGCCGGGGCAGCATCTCGGAAACCATTATTTTCTGATTGTCGCCGCTGCTTTCTTTCGTCCGCCTGATGATCTTGGCGAACAGGTCTACGTAGATCGGGCTTTCCAGATCGACGTAAACCGGCTTAACTTCGATGGGAGATTTCATGAAGACGAATCGCGGCATGCCCGCCGCACGCGCCCACCTGCGCGCACCCGCAAACCGGCTCGCGCCCGACTTTTCAAAGGCGAACTCTATCTCGGATGCTTGGACAGCCCACGACTCGCGCGCGACCGTGACCCGGTCTATTTTCACGCGGGGCATGTGGTTGGCCGGGCGCAGCAGTTTGAAGGCGTTGACGACCTGACTGGCGAGAGCATCGGCCAGCACTTCCACGATCTCGAATTCGTGCTGCCCGTCGCGCGTCTTCACGATCAGTTCGCCGTCCCGCTCTTCAATCAAGAGCATCGCCAGCGGCAGAGCTTGCCCCTGCTTGATCTTGTCCGAGTTGGCGGCGAATTCCAGCCGGAAATCCTTGGGCAGCGTGAGAGCCATGTGGTTGCGGCCTGACAGCCCCGAGCCATACTTGGGCGGCGCGACGATAATGCGCGGTTCGGGAATATCGAGTTGCGCCGCGTCAAACAGTTCTTGCTTTGAAGGGTGCTGTTCGAGGAAAAGCGACAGGCCGACGGTGTTGATCGAGACGTGAAGCTCTCCCATCACCAATTCGAAATCGCCGCGCTGGATGGCCTCCTGATTCTCTGCCACCACCATCACATCCGGGCTCTGGTAGCGCGCCGCCATCCAGCCCGGACGGGGCGCATCGAACAACTCATAGACGCGCTCTTTCAACGACTCTGCCGTGCGGTTGATCTGCCACTCGTCCGGCTGCAACTGCAAAATTTCCGCCCAGCGGTCGTGGAAACTCGCTTGCAGAGCCGTGATCGGAGTCGAGTCGGGATCGAGGAGTTCGCGTTGCGCCCTGAGCCAGAATTTGATGCTGTCCACGCCCTCCTGAGCGTCGGCATCCTTTGCGAGTTCGGCGTAAATCCTTTTGACGGCCTTGCTGCACTCGACGGCCACCTGATAGGTGAGCCAGCGCGCGCTGGTCAGGAGCAGTTCGAGCGGCAGCCCGAGCGCGTTCAGCATTTCCGGGCCGAGGTCTACTTCAATATCTCTCCGGCAATCTTCATAAACCAATGCTCGCCCCGCATACATCTTCCCCGCGGCGCGACTCGAAGCCCGACCCGTCACCTCCGTAAAGGTCGTTTGCAGTTGTCCGATGGCCCCGTCTAACTTCTCGGCATTCCCCGTCGCCTTCGCCACTTCGTTGCGCGCATCTTCCAGCGCGTCCAGCTTCGCCAGCGCGTTTTCCCGCAGCTTCTCATCATCCACGCCGTCGAGCATGCGGCGCAGGGATTGCTCCGGGTAGGTCGTGAACGGCACTTCAAAAGTCCAGTAGATAATCCCTTTGGCTTTCAGGTACTCAAGCAGCCTGTACACGTCCGACTCGCTGCGCAACTCTTTGCCGTGTTCGCTGACGAGACTGCGGGCGATCTCTCTGGCCGTGTGCTCGCCGTCGCAGGCGCGAATCAAGGCCGCCTGCGCCGCAGACAGGTTGAGAGGTTTTTCGAGCGGCAGCCGGAGCGTTTGCCCTTCCACATAGAAGACCGGCGCAAGGCGCGGCGCAGCCCAGTGCAGAATGGTTCGGTCGCTGTCAACGATGTCTTCGATGAGAGTGTCAATGCACCAGCTTTCAAAATAGACGCTGCGTTTAGCCAGCAGCCCCTCGCCCGCCCGCGCCGACACCGCCGGCCCATCCGGCATAAACCGCGCCCATCCGACAGGCCCGAAAAATCCGACCGTGTCATTCTTCACGCAATATCGCTGGAGGTAGCTGGCAACCAGTTCCTCATGCTGTCGCTGGCGTGTGTTCCTTTTATAAGTCTCGCCCGGCTTTAGTTTCTGTAGCGACTTGATGCCGGTATTAAAAGCGTGGCGGGCTTGCCAGACGACGGCCTCGCGGAAGCGTTCGATTCCGGCTATCTCGCAGATAGTTTCGGAGATGCGCCCGACCTCGTTTTCGTATGTCTGAATAAAATGGGCTTGCGCCGGTTCGATGAGGGCTTGCGCTTCACGCAGGCTGTCGAGGGCTTCACGAGCACCGTCGCCGACCGCCGCCGTCCCCGGCAATTTGCCCTTCTTCAAGCGTTGCCTGATGTCGCGCGTCGTGTCGCGCAACCTCTCATAATCTTCGGGCGCGGCCTTCTCCAGTTCCGCTTCCAGCGTCGTCAGCACGCGGCGGCGAGACCGCGCTACACGCTCCTCCGCCTCGCTCAAGGCATCGGCGGCGCGCGCGCTCTCAGGGCTTGAGAGCCGGAGCACCTCCATCGCAGGGAAGCCCGCGCCGCGCAGGCAAACCCAACGCCACACCGCCCACTGGCCGCCGGGCATGAGACGCATCAGGTGCTCAGGCAAATCAACCGGGCTGGCCGCTTCAAGCGTCGCCTGCTGTCCCGCCGTTTTATTTTCGCGGCCTTCAACTGTTCTGCTCATCATATAGTTCGACTCAACAATTCTAGCGTCTGTCATTTGTTCTGTTTGTCCACGTTTCGGGGAAGAAAGATTCAACCACCGTGCCCAACCCCTTCTCCATCGCCTGCTCATACAGGAAATGCGCGACGGCGAGATCGAGGATGCCCAATCCGAACGGGCTGAAGATGGTCGTGCCGGGGCGGCTGTCGCGCGCCGGGGCACGGTCGAGGAGAATGTCGCCGAGCGTGCACCTGATGAAATCTCGCCCTCCCGTCAACTGCTCGGCCAGATGAGCCGAGGTCTGCGCGCGGCAGACATGATCAATGTCGTCCACGACGTTATCGCAGGAGAGGATCACCTCGGGCGCAAAGTCGCGCAGTGAGATATGCAGGATCGTGCTCTGCGGCGGAGACTGCGAGAGGTCGTTCAGATGCGGGCTGATGGCCGTCGTCGCAAGCGAGGTGAGCGGGCAATTCCTGAGCACCGTCTCCGCGTCGGGTGCAAGGCCGACTTCCACTTTGTCCGACAACTCAAGGCACTTGTCTTTGAACTGCCGCGCTTTATTCTCGTCCTTATCAAAAACGAGGAAGGACTCGACGCCCGGCAGTGCGGCCAGCACAAAGCGCGCCACCTCGAAATTAATCGGGCCGCACCCGATCAGGCCGAGGCCGGTGGCATCGCTGTGCAGGACTCGCGCGGCGAGCGCGCCGCTGGCCGCCGTGCGCCTCGCGCTGATGGCAGAGCCTTCGATGATGGCTTGCGGTCGCCCCGTCTCGGTGGAGTTGAGGATGACGACGGCTGACGCGCGCTCGATCCCTCTTTCCAGATTGCCCAGAAACGACGAAATCCACTTGACGCCCGCCACGGAAAAGCCGTCGCCCAGATACGCGGGCAGGGCAATGATCCTGTTTTTCTCCTCGTCGGGAAATCTTAAAAAGGTCGAATGCGGCAGCATGCTTTCG
>DASPJG010000317.1:0-5498 GCA_035628755.1 Pyrinomonadaceae bacterium | reverse complement strand
TGACGTGGCCTCATGTTCTTTACTCCTATCATCGCCGTCCGCGAACCACTTATGTTTTAAGAACGCTGCGTCGGCTCGTCGATCAACCCGGTGCTCGGGACGGGCTGCGCAGAGCCTTGCGGGATGAGCGGGATGTGCTCGTCGCCGCGAATGACGGCGCGCTCGGGCACGTCGTCGTCGGCCACGTCTCTGACGCGCACAACGAGCAGGGCGGCGAGCAGCATGAAGACGCCGCCGATGAGCACGACGTAGAGCGAACTGCGCGGGTTGTTTTCGCCGAAGACGTTGCGAATGATCGGGCCGAAGGTGAGCGCCTGAACGATCTCGGGGATGACGATAAAGAAGTTGAAGACGCCCATGTAGACGCCCATTCGCGCGGCGGGCAGCGCGCCCGACAAGATCGCGTAGGGCATCGAGAGGATCGAAGCCCACGCGATGCCGACGCAGATCATGGAGAGCAGCAACAGCCACGGCTCGCGGATGAAATAGATCGAGAGCAGGCCGATTGCGCCGAAAACGAGGCAGGTCGCGTGGACGGTTTTGCGGCTCGTGGCGACGGCCAGTTTCGGCAGCAGAAAGGCGACGGCGAAACAGGTGATGTTCATGAACGACATGGCGAAACCGCCCCACTCCACCCCGCGCGTGTAGGCTTCCGACTGCGGGTCGAGCGCGCCGAAGACGTGGCGCGCGACCGCCGGGACGTAGAACAGCCACATGCAGAACAGGCCAAGCCAGGTGCAGATTTGCACGGGCGCGAGTTGGCGCATGGTCTGTGGCATCTCGCTGAGCGCGGAGAAGATTTCCGATAGTCCCGCGCCGAAGCCGCGCCTCTCACGCTTCATGCGCTGGAAGGCTTCCATGTCCTCCGGCGGATATTCCTTCGAGGTAAAGACCGTCCACAAGACGGCGACGAGGAACGCCAGCGCGCCGATCTGGAAGGCGTACTTGATCGTGAGCGGGATGCCGCTCGGCGTGTTGCCCGTCACGCCGAAGTAGCGGAAAGCCAGCGGCAGCCACCCGGCAAACGTCGCGCCCAGACCGATGAAGAACGACTGCATGACGAAGCCCGCAGTGCGCTGGTCGGTATTGAGTTTGTCGGCGACGAAGGCGCGAAACGGCTCCATCGAGATGTTGATGCTGGCGTCGAGAATCCAGAGCAGCCCGGCGGCCATCCAGAGTGAAGAGGAGGTCGGCATGAAGAAGAGCGCCGCGCTGGCGAGGAGCGCGCCGACGAGAAAGTAGGGGCGGCGACGACCGAGCGGCCCCCACGTGCGGTCGCTCATCGAGCCGATGATCGGCTGCACGATCAATCCGGTGAGCGGCGCAGCCAGCCAGAGGATGGGCAACTGGTCTGGATTTGCGCCGAGCTTCTCGTAGATCGCGCTCATGTTGCCGAGCTGCAAGCCCCAGCCGAACTGGATGCCGAGAAATCCGAAACTCATGTTCCAGATTTGCCAGAAGCTCAAACGTGGCTTTTGCTGCGTCATCTCTCTTGCTCCTTCGATTCAGGTTGTCAGCGCGCGTACAGGTTGAGGTCTTCGAGTATGACTTCACGGTCGAGCGAGAGCGCGAACAGGAGCGTGCGCGCCATATTGCGGACGTGGATCGCGCCCGCGCGCGGTTCTTCGCCCGCGCCCGTGTGGTCAACGTCAACGAGGCCGGGGCAGAAGTTGAAGACGCGCAGGTTCGCGCCGGTCTTCCGCGCGTGGTCGCGCAAGCTCTCCGCGTAGCCGAGCAGGCCGAACTTCGAGGCGCAATAGGAAGGCACGTCGGCGTAACCGTGCTTGCCCGCCTGCGAAGAGATGTTCACCACGTCGCCGAAGTCTTCGCGGAGCATGTAAGGGAGCGCGGCGCGCACGAGCCACATCGCGCCGCGCAGGTTCGTCTCCAACACCTTGTTCCAACCCTCTTCCGTGATGGCCTCGACCGACTCCGGGACGGCCAGCCCGGAATTGTTGACGAGCAAGTCAATCGCGCCGAAACGCGCGGCGACGTGGTTGACGAGCGCGTCCGTCTGCGCGAGGTCGCGTATGTCGAAGGCGTAAGGGTGGACGCGCTCCGCGCCCGTGCGCGCGTTCAACTCGTCGGCTGTCGCCTTGAGCACGTCCTCGCGCCGCGACGCGATGACGACGGCTCGCACGCCCGACTCCGCCAGCACCCCTGCGAACGCGCGCCCGATCCCACTGCCGCCGCCCGTGATGAGCGCGACCTGTTCGGTCAAAGGTTTGTTGCGCAGAAGAGGCATCAATTCTCTCCGCCCGCTCCGCCCGTCAGCGCGCCGGAGCGTTTGTCAGGATGCTCACGGAACGCGCGGGCATCGAGAGTTTCAACACGCCGCCTTCGGCGCGCACGTTTTTGAGCAGGTCGAGGCGGTCGTCAAACCGCGCCTCGTCCGGCAAACGCGCGGGCGCGAGGCTTAACTCTACCTGTGCGGGCTTCGTGTCGTTGTTGAAGACGACGACGACCGAGCCGCGCTCGGACAGGCGCGCGTAGGCGTACTGCTGCGCGGCGGCGCGCAGGGTAACGAGCGCGCCGCGACGAAGCGGCTCAAGCTCCGCGCGCAGGCGCGCCACGCGCCGCGTGTGCTCGAAGATGTCCTGCTCGGCGGGCGTGCGCCCCGCGCGCGTGAAGGCGTTGCGGCGGTCGCCGGGGAAGCCGCCGGGAAAGTCCTGCCGCGTCGTCGGCTCGTCCGCGCCCGTCATAGCGATCTCGTCGCCATAGTAAATCTGCGGCACGCCGCGCGTCGTGAGCAAAAACGTGTGCGCCAGCTTCAGCCCCGCGACGGTCGCGCCCGGCTCGCTCATGAAACGCCCGTCGTCGTGGCTGCCGACGAGCGTGACGAGCAGATCGGGGTTCGTGTAGAGCGAGTCCTTCGCCAGCATTTGCGCCACATCCTTGACGGGCTTGCCGGAGGCAAAGGCGTGGCGCGCGGGGTAGAAGAGCGGGAAGTCGAGCAGCGAATCGAGGCCGGAATCAACGCCGTCGAAGCGCACGCGCCCGCCCTGAAAGAAGGAGACGTGTACGGGGTCGCCGTCCTTGACCTCGCCGAAGATGCGAAACTGCGGAAACTCTCGCTTGATCGCCGCCGTCCAGTCTTTCCAGAAATTATTAGGGACATACTGCCACGTGTCCTCGCGGATAGCGTCGAGTCCGGTCGTGCCGATCCACCAGAGGGTGTTCTGGATGAGATAACGCTTCGTCTCTTCGTCGTCCTGATTGAAGTCGGGCAGGAAATCGAGAAACCAGCCTTCCATTGTCGCGCGTTTCACTTGCGGGTCGGGGCGCGGGTCGTGCAACGCCCACGTCTCGAAGACGTTGGCGAGATGACGCTCGCGCGTGCCGTTGAACCACGTCGGCGTCGGCTGATCCGTGACCCACGGATGATATGGCCCCGTGTGATTGACGACGCTGTCCTGAATGATCTTGATCCCCAGCTTGTGCGCTTCCTCTACGAGTTCGCGCAATTTGGGGAGCGTGCCGAAGTGTTCTTCGACCGCGTAAAAGTCCTGCGCGTTGTAGCCGTGAAAGCCCGTGCTCGGTCGTCCCTCTTTCAACTCGATCTCATTCAGGCGGTCGTAGTTGTCGTACCACGGGCTGAGCCAGACGGCGGTGACGCCGAGGTCTTTCAGGTAAGGCAGGCGGTTGATGACGCCTTGAAGATCGCCGCCGTGATAATAGAACTTGTTGTTGCGGTCGTAGATGCCGCGCGACTGTGCGGGGTCGTTGTTCGAGGGGTCGCCGTCGCTGAAACGGTCGATCATCAACATGTAAATGAGATCGTCAGGCGAGAACCCCTGAAAGCGACCGGCGCGGTTGAGCGGCGGGAGTATCTCGAAGCGCGCCTCGCCCGCGCCCGCAGAGGTGGTGACGCGCAAGGAGCGAAGTCCGGGCGCGGCCTGCGGGTCGATCATCACGTCAACGAAGATGTAAGTGCCCGCCGCGTTGACGCGCGTGAGACCCGTCTGCACGCCCGCGCCGACCGCTTCCACCCGCGCGCCCGTCAAATTTTTCCCGCGCAGCATGACACGCACGGGGTTCAACGTGCTGCCCGTCCACCAACTCGGCGGCTCGACCTTAGAGACTTCCGGCGCACCCTGCGCGGAGGCCACGGAGACGGCGGAAAAACAGAGGACGACGAGAAGGCTGAGACGCCGGAACAGCTTGTAGTGTTTAGTGTTCATCCGATTTGAGATCGCTGACTTCCGCCTTCGGGTTGCGCCCGTAGAGTTCGGTCAGGGCTTTGAGTTGGGCGCGCAAGTCATCGGTGAGCGCGCCCGCCGCGTAACGCCAAGACCAGTTGCCGGAGGTGCTGTTGGGGAGATTCATGCGCGCCTCATTGCCGAGGCCGAGGATGTCCTGTAGGGGAATGATCGCGATGTTGCCGACGGAGGCGAGCACGGCGCGAATGAAGTCCCAGTGAATCTCGCGGCCATCCGAGTTGAGATAGTCGAGGCAGAACTTGCGCTCCCGTTCGATCTCGGCGGGCGTGCGCGTCGAACCTGTGCCCGCCCGGGATTCGAACCAGCCGACCGTGGTGTCGTTGTCGTGCGTGCCGGTATAGACGGAGATGTTGCGATGGTAGTTGTGCGGCAGGTCTATGTTCTTGCTGTCGCCGCCGAAGGCAAACTGGAGGATGCGCATGCCGGGGAAACCGAAGTCGTCGCGCAGGCGTTCCACGTCGGGCGTGATGACGCCGAGGTCTTCGGCGAGGATGGGCAGGTCGCCGAGGGCGCGCTTGATGGCCTCGAAGAGTTCGCGCCCCGGCGCGTTGACCCAGTGGCCGCGTTCGGCGGTCGTGTCGCCGCCCGGTATCTCCCAACTCGCGGCGAAGCCCCGGAAGTGATCTATGCGCAGAATGTCTACCATGTGCAGCATCGCGCTGACGCGCGCGATCCACCAGCGGAAACCCTCTGCCTTGAGGCGTTCCCAGTCGTAGAGCGGGTTGCCCCAGAGTTGGCCGGTCGCGCTGAAGTAATCGGGCGGCACTCCGGCGACGACGCGCGGGCTGCCGTCCGCGTTCAACTTGAAGAGGTGCGGGTTAGTCCACACGTCTGCCGAATCGTGCGCGACGAAGATCGGGATGTCGCCGATGATAGAGATGCCGCGCTCGTTGGCGTAACGCTTGAGCGCGTGCCACTGTTTGAAGAAGAGGAACTGATAAAACTTCTGCGCGCTCGCCTGTTCGCGCAAGCCCTCATGCGCGGCGGCGACGGCAGCCGGCTCACGCTTGAGCATGGGCGGCTCCCACTTGTTCCACGCCGCACCGCCGCGCGCGTCTTTCATCGCACGGTAGAGAGCGTAGTCGTCAAGCCACGCGGATTCGCGCTGGCTGAACGTCTCGAACGCGCCGCGCAGCCCGGTATCGGTCGTGTGGCGGAAATTTTCAAACGCGCGGCGGAGCAGTTTGTTTTTGAACTCGATGGCCGCGCCGAAGTCAACGCGCTCAGGCGGGAAGGCGGGCGCGCCTTCGAGGTCGCGCTTGTCCAGCAAGCCTTCGG
>DASPJG010000316.1:0-9100 GCA_035628755.1 Pyrinomonadaceae bacterium | reverse complement strand
ACGAGTATGCCCCGACGATGATCCACGCGAAGACGCTCGTCGTTGACGGCATGTGGAGCATCATCGGCTCGACCAATTTCGACAACCGTTCCTTCGGTCTCAACGACGAGGTGAACCTCGCCGCTTGCAACGAAAAGCTGGCCGCGCGTATCACCGAAGACTTCGAGCGCGACCGCGCCGAGAGCAAGCCCGTCTCCTACGAAGAATGGCGACGACGCCCCATCTTCGAGCGCGCGCACGAATTGTTCGGGTGGTTGCTGGAGAGACAACAGTAAGAGCCGCCAGCCGTCAGCCTTTCCATGCTTCGCATCGTCACTTACAACGTACACAAATGTCGCGGCCTCGACCGGCGCGTGCGCCCGGCGCGCATCGCCTCGGTGCTGCGCGAACTGAACGCCGACATCATCGCGCTGCAAGAGGTGTTGAGCGTGGGCGGCGCGGCGCGCGAGATGGATCAGGCGCGCTTCATCGCCGAAGAACTCGGCTACGATTACTGCATCGGCGAGAACCGGCGGCTCGGCGGCGGCGCATACGGCAACGTCATTCTCAGCCGCCTGCCGTGGCGACACGTTTACAACTACGACATCACCTGGCGCGGGCGCGAGCGGCGCGGCTGCCTGCGCGTGGATATCGAGACGGGCGGCAGCGGCGATGATGGCGCGGCGGCGCAGCGGCGGCTCCTCCATCTCTTCAACGTGCATCTCGGCACGGCCTATATCGAGCGTCGCCATCAGGCGCGCCAACTCGTCGGCGACAGGATACTCGGCAACGGAGAACTCACGGGCGCGCGCGTCGTCCTCGGCGACTTCAACGAATGGACGAAGGGGCTGGCGACGCGTCTCCTGACCGAACACCTCCAGAGCGCGGACATACGCACGCACCTGCGCACCCCGCGCACCTACCCCGGCGCGCTCCCGCTCGTCCACCTCGACCACATCTACTTCGACCCCGCGCTCGAACTTCAGCAATTAACCTTGCACAAAAGCCTCACCGCGCTCGTCGCCTCAGACCATTTGCCGCTCGTCGCGGACTTCCGCCTGCGCGCGTAGAGACGAACTTGCCGCGTCTAACTCGCGCAGCTTTTGAATCTCGTGTTGAAGGTTGGATGTTTCAGGAGAGCTTCGCGCTTTTGCGGCGCGGGGCGCGTTTTTTGGCGGGCGGCGCGGGCGGCGTCGCTTGCGGCGCGGGCGGCGTCGGGTGGTTGTTGTTCGAGTTGTAACGGCGCGCGGCTTCGTCGCTGATGATGCAGAGACCGTGAACCCGCTCGGCGCGCAGGCGACCGACCAGCCCCGCGGCATCCTCGTAAGTCACGCCCGACGCCTCGCAGCCGCGTTCGCTCACGACCGACCAGCGTTGTTCTCGCAGTTCACTCATTCAAATCTCTTGTCGGCGAAAGTTAGTCGAAGCTGCCGCGAGTTTAATGGAAGGCGGCGCGGAAGCCAAACTAAGGCGGCGCGAGCGGGTTCGAGTTGACTTTGCCGTGTAAATACAATAGAACCCACGCCGCACGACCCCACTCTCCCGTCCGCGTCTCGCCCTGCGGGAAAACTTCGGAGCATCCAGATGTTCAAAGAGTTCAGAGAATTCATCAAACGCGGCAACGTCATAGACCTCGCCGTCGCCGTCATCATCGCTGCCGCCTTCGGCAAGATCATCACGACGCTCGTTGACGGCATCATCATGCCGCCCATCGGCCTGCTGCTCGGCGGCGTGGATTTCTCC
This sequence comes from Pyrinomonadaceae bacterium, assembly GCA_035628755.1. Lineage (GTDB taxonomy): Bacteria > Acidobacteriota > Blastocatellia > Pyrinomonadales > Pyrinomonadaceae > JAIVJZ01. The sequence goes on along the minus strand of DASPJG010000316.1, from coordinate 7,378 downwards.
GGCCTCTTCATCAACCTCTCGCCGGACACGGCGCGCCCGGCGAGCCTCGCCGCCGCGAAGGCCGGGGGCATCCCCGTCATCGCCTACGGCCAGTTGATCAACGACATCATCACCTTCCTCATCGTCGCCTTCGTCATCTTCCTCATCGTCCGCTACGTCAATCGCCTCAAAAGCAGGCAGGCGACCGACGACGCGCCGACGACCAAAGACTGTCCACACTGTCTCTCGGCCATCCCGCTCAAAGCCACGCGCTGCTCCGGGTGCTGCGCCGACCTGCGCGCGGCGTGAAGCAGGCGGGCGCACGACGCTGCCTCGCGCGACGGTAAAACCGGAAGCCCCGCGCCCCGGTCGTTTTATCTGTCGGGGTTTATGCGTCTGCGGCGCAGCGGATTCCGGCGAAGGCGATGCGGAAGTGGCGTCGGAAGAAGTTGCGGAAAGAGGTGCGCAGGATTGAAGGGTGCGTCGCCCACGAGCCGCCTTTGAGGACGCGGTGGTCGCCGTCAAACCACGCCTCGGAATATTCCGGGTAGGGATAGGCCGCGAAGCCCGCGTAACCGGCGAAGGGGTCGCTTGTCCATTCCCAGACGTTGCCGGTCATGTCGAGACAACCGTAGCGGCTTGCGCCCGCAGGGAAACTACCGACCGGGGTGGTGTCCCAGTGGCGCAGATCAAAATTGCCGTGCGCAGCGTGGGGCGCGTCGTCGCCCCACGCGAAGAGGCGTCTGCTTGAGTTCTCCGCGTCCCAAGAGGCGGCCTTCTCCCACTCGGCCTCCGTCGGCAGACGCTTTCCCGCAAACCGCGCGTAGGCCGCCGCCTCGTACCAACTCACGCCCGCCACCGGGTGCTCCGGCTTAAGCGCGCCCTCTTCAAACATCGTGCGCACGCTCCAGCGCGGCGCGTCGGCCTCGTCGCCGTCGCCGTCGAAACTGCGCGGCGTCCAGTAGAGCGGGCGCGTCCAGTTTTCCCGCTCGCGCCAATGCCAGCCTTCCTCGTCCCACCATTCGCGCCGCGCGTAGCCGCCCTCGGCGATGAAGTGCGCGTACTCTTCGTTGGTGGTCAATAGCCGGTCAATCTTGAACGCGGCGAGCGAGACTGTGTGCGCGGGGAGTTCGTTATCGTAGACGAATATGCGCCACGGCGCGCCCAGCAGAACCTCGCCCGCCGGGACAGCTACCATGTCGCGCACGACGGGCGCGGAGGTGGCGGAGGGCGGCACAGGCGCGACGCGCAAGCCGCCTGTCATCGCGTCGTGCAACTTGGCCGTCGTCGCGCCGTGCGTCTCAAGCGCGGTCGCGCGCCTTTTCTTCGCGGGGTCGAGCATGTGCAGAAGATAGGCGAGCGTCTCTTGATGTTGTCGCTCATGTTCGAGGACAAGTTGGAAGACGTAACCGTCGCGCAGGAGCGGCGTGGCGGCGAGTTCGTCAAACCGTGCGTCTTCAAGATACCGGAGCGTCGCGCTTCTCACGCGCGACAGGTAGGCTTCCATCTCGCGCCGCGTGGGGAGGTCTTTCGAGTTCTCGCGCGGCGTGGCGATGGGGTCGAACAGGCGTTCGTAGCGCGCGTCGGGCGCAGCGTCGCCCTTCACTTTTTGCAGAATCCAGTAGGCCTCGAAGACGCCGATGTGCGCGAGATGCCAGATGATGGGGCGGAAGCCGCCGCCCGGACTCTCGTGTAAATCTGCTTCGCGCGCCGCCGTGTCGAACAGTCTCAAAGTGGCGGCGCGCGTCGCCTCAAGCATCTCCGCAATCTGTGTGGCCGCTTCGAGCATAAGAAAAGTTCCGGGTTTCAGGTGACAGGTTTCAGGATTGAGGTTCTGCTGATTTCTGACTTTAAAGCTGAAACCTGAGACTTGAAACCTATTCTTCAGCCGCCGGTTGACAGTGAACCTTGACGAGTTATGATAGCATGCGAAAAGGACGAACCCGGGCAGAGCGCATCAGGCAAGATTTCAGGATTCTCACCCGGAATCCCCGACCCGAAACGCCGAGCGAAAATTTTTCAAGACGATGCCGCCCACTGCCGACGCCGCCCACGCCGCACGCCTGCACCTCCACCGGCTCGACTCCGCGGACGCACGCGCCGCCTTCGCACGCGACACCTCGCATGGCCTCAGTGCGTCGGCCAAACAACTCTTTCCCAAATATTTTTACGACGAACTCGGCAGCGAACTCTTCGATGCCATCTGCCTGCTGCCGGAGTATTACCTGACGCGCGCCGAAAACGAAATCCTCGCGCGCCACGCCGGAGAGATCGTCGCCGCAGCCGCGCCGGATGGTGCGCCGCTCTCCCTGCTCGAATTGGGAAGCGGCAGCGCGGCCAAGACGCGCCGCATCATCGAAGCCGTCCTCAAACGGCAGGCGCGCTTGCTCTATCTCCCCGTGGACATCTCCGCGTCGGCCCTCGAAGCGAGCGCGCGCGCCCTGCTGCAATCTTATCCCGCGCTCCGCATCGAGGCTTACGCCAGCGATTACGATACCGCGCTCGCGCGCTTGACCGGCGAGCGCGAGGCGCGCGGCGAACGCCTGCTCGCACTCTTCCTCGGCTCGAACATCGGCAACTTCGACCGCGATGGCGCGCGCCAGTTTTTGCTCGCGCTGCGCGGCGTGCTCCGCGACGGCGACGCGCTCCTGCTCGGCGCGGACTTGAAGAAAGACCGCGCGACGCTGGAAGCCGCCTACGACGACGCGCTCGGCGTGACCGCCGCCTTCAACCTCAATCAACTCGTGCGCCTCAACCGTGAGTTCGACGCCGACTTCGACCCGCGCGCCTTCTGCCACGCTGCCGTTTACAACGAGGCGGTGGGGCGCGTCGAAATTTACATCGAGAGCAGGCGAGCGCAGGTCGTCAGTCTGCCCAAACTCGACTTGCGGATCACTTTCGCGGAGGGCGAGCGCATCCACACGGAGAACTCCTACAAGTACGACCGCGAGGAACTCGACGCGCTCGCCGCGCGCACGGGCTTCGCGTGTACGCGCAGTTGGACGGACGCGGCGGGGCGTTTCAGCAGCAATCTCTTCGTCGCTCGCTAGGTTGGAATTTCCGGTTTCGCGTATGACCCACGATCAACTCATCGAAGACCCCGCGAGCGGCTGCGCGACGAACGACGACGCCTCCGCCCGCTACGTCGAACACGCGCACACGCGCGCGCAAGGCGGTTTTCCGCTCCTGACCGACGCGATCAACGAATCTTCCGCCTCCCTCTTTGAGGAGAACTTGCGGCGCGGCGCGAAGCCCGCCGACGAGTGGATGTGCGGCATCGAGTTTGAGCTTTTCGGCTACGACGTGAGCCGCGACGGCGATCCGGCGCGCCTGAGTCCGGCACAGGTGCAGGGCGTGCTCGCGGGCTTCGCGCCTGCGTCCGGCGATCTCGTCTACGAGGGGCATCATGTCATCGAAGCGAACGCGGGGCAGATGAACCGCCTGACGGTCGAACCGGGCGGGCAGGTCGAGTTCTCCGCCGCGCCGCAACGCAAGTTGCCGGATGTCGAACGCGAAGTCACGCACTACCTCGCGCGCCTGCACGAGATCGCCGAAGCGGAGAGTTTCGTCTTCCTCGCCGTCGGCTTCGATCCTCTCTGCGCGCTTGACGAGCAGCGTTGGTTTCCCAAGATGCGCTACGACGTGATGCGCCCCTATCTTGCGACGCGCGGCGCGCGCGCGTGGGACATGATGACGCGCACCTGCTCCGTGCAGGCCAATCTCGACTACGGCGCGGAAGACGATCTCGCGCGGAAGTTTCTCGTCGGCAACCGGCTCGCGCCTATCGCCACGGCCATCTTCGCCAACTCGCCCTTCGAACGGGGTCGCCCCTCCGGCTACAAGTCAACGCGCGCCGCCGCATGGCTCTCGACCGACGCCGAACGCACCGGCATCTCGCCGCCCGCGCTCCTCGAAAAATCTTTCTCGCCCGCCGCCTTCGTCGCCTACGCGCTCGAAGTGCCGATGCTTTTCGCGCAACGCGGCGGGAGCTACACCGATGCCCCCACGGGCATGAAGTTTCGCGACTTCCTCGCGCGCGGATGCCCCTCACTCGCGCCCGTCTTCGGCGACTGGGCAGACCATCTCACCACCATCTTTACCGACGCGCGGCTCAAACAGCATCTCGAACTGCGCAGCGCGGACTGCGGCTCGCTCGCCCACGCGCTCGCCTTTCAGGCTTACTGGAAAGGTTTGCTCTACGACCCCGCCGCGCTCTCGCACGCCCTCCGCCTCGCGCCCAACCTGAATTGCGCGGACGCGCTCGAACTTCGCGCCGCAGTCGCACGCGATGCGCTCGCCGCGCGCGCTGCCGGGGTTGACGTGCTCGCCGTGGCGAAAGAATCAATCGCGCTCGCCGTCGAAGGCTTGCGCCGCGTCGCCCCCGAAGAGTTGCCTTATCTCGACGTGCTGTGCCAGCAGGCCGTGTCGGACGAACTCTCTCCGGCAGACATCCTGCTCCGCAACTGGCACGGCTCCTGGCACGCCTCGATGCCCTGCCTCTTCAAACACCTGCGTATCGCCTGAAAACGCGAGATCAAATTCTCATGCAAACCGAGCACTTCGACCAGTCCTTATTTTTGGCAGCGCGCCTCGTAGAAAACTCTCAACACGACGACGCTATCGTCGTCCTCCGCCCTCTGCTCGAATGCGAACTCAACGATTTTCATAAGATGATCGTGTGCGTCAATCTGGCGATCATCTTCGGGCAGAAGGGGCAGGCGTCCGACGCGCTGGCGTGGTACGACCGTGGCATCGGCTACGAGCGCATGCACGGGCGATTCTTCGCCGCCGAACGGAAAGCGGCCTTTATGGCCGAGTGTGGCTGGCTGGCCGAAAGCCTCTCGATGTACGAGAAACTGCTCTCCGAGCCTTCGCTGACGGACGAAGACAGCGAGCGCATCAGGAATAACTTCTCGATCTTGAAACAACGCACCGTTTAAAAAGAGTGTTTGCGGTGAAGACGCCGCGACTCGGACGGCGGGCGGGCAGACACGCACCTTGCAGCGATCTCACATGCGCGCTGACAAGATAGGGCAATGGCTATGCGCCGAACATTTGGCGATAGTGGCGATACCAGTCGCTCTGAAACGTCTCCGCCGGGTCGTAGCGCCGCTTGAGGCGCAGGAATTCGGTGAGTTGCGGGTAGCAGGTTTCGACTTGCTCGCGCGTCGCCCAGCGATGATAGGTGAGATAGTAGCTGCCGCCCTGTTCGATGGCGCGCGTGATGAGACGGCGGAAATCCGCCTGCGCTTTACTGATTCCCGTCGCGCTGTGCTCGGTGTGGAGATTGAAGACGACGCACGCGTAAGCCTCCTTCGCCCACGCCAGAAAACTCTCTTCGTCGCGCTCTATGAGCCGCACCGTCCCGTAGATCAACTCGACGCCGTGGCGTCGGAAATCCCTCCGCACGATTTCGAGAAAATCCGGGAGCGCGGCGCGCGGCACATAAACTTCCGTGATCATCTCTGTTGCGCGCACGCGCGCACCCATCCGCAGGTCGAGTTGGCGATGATAGTCGTCGAGATAGACGCTGAGTTGGTGCGTGTCCGACCAGTAGACTTGGCCGGAAGTGGCTAGGTAGTGGCCGGAGTAGACCTCGAAGGCGCGGCGGCGATTGACGTGCGCGAGGTAATAAAGGTTCTGCCAGTCTGCGGCGCAGAGTTCCGACTGACCTTCCGGCATGGTTGCATCGTCGGCCACGGGACGGTAGCAGGAGAAGATTCCACGGCGCAAAAAATCCGGCGACGCCTCGTCCGTGACGAATTGAAAATCGCCGTAGAGGAAACCGTCCGCGATGCGCTTGTCGAAGGCATCAGGGAGATCGCGCGTCGCGGCGATTTCGGCGATGCGTTCCAACTTACGCCGCCGCCCGAGGCGCAACCGCACGCTCGCGACGATGCCGAACAGGCCATAGCCGCCGATAGCCAGATTGAACAACTCCCGGTTTTCACTCCGGCTGCATGTGCGCCCACCACCCTCCGCATCTAACAACACGAACGACTCGACATCATTCACGAACGGTCTCAGGTTCAAACCGCGCCCGTGGATGTTGGCCGCCAGCGCGCCGCCGATGCTGAGGTTATCAGCCCCGGTCTGCTTCTGCACGATGGCCGCCTGATGCGGCGCGCGCCCGCGTTGCGCGGCGACCATGAAGTTGATCAGTTGCGGCCACTGGATGCCCGCTTCAACTTCGATCTCGCAGCGCGACGGGTCGAACGAGAGCACGCGGTTCATGCGCTTCATGTCCACGAGCACGCCACTGGCGGCGAACTGCTGCCCGCCCATCGCGTGCCTGCCGCCCGCCACCGAAACCGCGCTGCCCGCCTCTCGCGCCTGCCGGATGAGCGATTGCAACGCCTCGACCGTGCCCGGTTCAAAGATGCGGCTTACGCGCGTCTCGTTCAACTGCGAATGCACGTCGTTCACGACCGACGCCGACAGGGAATCTATCGTGCGCGCGAAACGACGCTCGCGCGCGTGCATTGTTGTCGCCGTCGTCGCCGCTCCGCACGTTTCGGCTGCGGCGCGCGCCCCTGTCGTCGCCATCGTGGCATCGCCCGCGTCCGGCCTCGGCGGGTAACTGTTCAAGCCCTTCGCGCCGCGCATCAGCGTTCCTCCCTTTCGTCGAGGTCTGCGATGCAGACGTATTCGCCTGCGGCGAGAGGCAGATGTGCGAGGGATTCGGGTTCAAGGTAGCGGCGGCGAAAAGTTTCGCCCGTCGCAATCTCGCGCAGCGCGAAGCCGCGCGCCGCGAGATATGCCGGAAGCTCGCCGCGCCTGATGCCCCACTTGAAAAATTCGCGCCGCCAATCAAGCCATGCGTCAACGACGCGGCTGCGCGTGAGAAAATTGACGCGCCCGTCGGATTGCGGCTCCATGAACGTAAAAGCGAACCGGTATGACGCGCTGCCACAGTCGCGTATCGTTTGGAAAAGTTCGTCCACCTCGCCGGGGGCGAGATACATCAGCAAGCCCTCGGCGATAAAGAGCGTGGGCGCGTCGGGTTGGTAAGCGTCGAAGTTGAGTAATGTTTCGGCGAGCCTGCGGCGCGTGAGGTCAAGAGGCAAGAAGTGTAGGTTTGTGGCCGGTTGCGTGCGCGCACCGGGGCGTGCGGCGGCCAGCGCGTGAAGCTTGCGTTGCTGAGTGGCAGGATGATCCGTCTCGATGAACTGAACGCCGGGGAACGTTTCGTGCAAGCGCAGGGCGAGCGTGTCGTAACCCGCGCCGAAGATGACGACCTGACGGACGCCGCCCGTGATGGCGGCGCGCGCCGTCTCTTCGAGATAGAGTTTGCGCAGAGCGTAGTGGAGTTGGATGCCGGGGAGCGTGAGGCGTTCGAGCGCGGCAAACAAGGCTCGCATGCTTTTGCGGCGCAACGCTTCCCGTAGCCAGCGGGCGG
>DASPJG010000315.1:0-3085 GCA_035628755.1 Pyrinomonadaceae bacterium | reverse complement strand
GATCGCGCTCTTGAGCAAGCCCTTCGCGTCGGCGGCGGTCGAAGGCATAACGACCTTGAGGCCGGGGAAGTGTGCGTACCACGATTCGAGCGCCTGCGAGTGCTGCGACGAGACTTGATAGGCCGAGCCGTTCGGGCCGCGGAAGACGATGGGGATTTTGAATTGACCGCCCGACATGTAGAGCATCTTGGCAGCCGAGTTGACGATCTGGTCGGTGGCGAGGATCGAGAAGTTGAACGTCATAAACTCGATCACGGGGCGCAAGCCCACCATCGCCGCGCCCACGCCCAGACCGGCAAAGCCGAGTTCCGTGATGGGCGAATCGATCACGCGCTTCTCGCCAAACTCTTCCAACAACCCCTTCGAGACTTTATACGCGCCCTGATAGGCGGCCACCTCTTCGCCGAGCAAAAAGACGTTCTCGTCGCGGTGCATCTCCTCGCTGAGCGCCTGATTCAAGGCCTCTCGAATCGTGATTACGGCCATTCAACAATCCTCCAAAGTGGAAATTCCGTGCCCTATAGAAGTTTAAGTTTCAGGATGATTCGTCACGGGCGGGAGCACGAAATTGTAAGTGAGAACCCCATTAACTTTGACGGGTTGGCCTGAAAGACGTACCGGCGAAAATCGCGCCTTGTACGCAGCTTTCACGGCTGCCTGCTGTAACAACGGATGTCCGCCTGCTGCGCGCGCCGAGATGACTTTGCCTTCCTCATCGAAGGTTACCTGCACCGTGACCGTTCCCTCCGCGCGCGCCGCTCTGGCGATGGCCGGATATTCTGGCGCAGGTTTGCTGATCGCTCTTTCATTAAGCACGCCACCGGAAATCGGCGCTCTCGGTACGCCTGTCGGGCGATGAATCGGCCAGGGTTCATCCAGTAGGGCGGGTTTCGGCGTCGGGTCGACGGCAGCCGGGGGAGTCATAGTTAGCAAGTCGCTCATGTCGTCTTCGTCGTTCGGCTGCCTGATCCCCGGTTCGCCTGTCTCCACCTGGAAACTCTTGAGAAAACGACCAACTCTGGCGTCGCCATACGTTGCGCCCAAAACCACGACGGCGTAGAAGTGCTGCCGGGCTTCATAAAGGCGCGCGACACCTTCTTTGCCACTCATGCGGACGCGATACGGGCGAATCTTCATACCTTTAAGGGTGAAGCCTTCTTCGCTCTCCGCCGTGTTGCCGTCCCTCTGGCGACTTTGGTGCACCGCGTACTCAAAGCCTCTGGAAAAGCCGTCGAAAGTTTTCAGAAGTACGGGCTGCCCCTCACGCTCTGACTTGTCGAACGACACCACCATGAAGTGTAAGCCATCGGCGGAGACTTCGTAGACAGGGCACACTAACTTTAATTCATCTGCGAGAGACAATTCCCGAAACACTATGCGCTCCGGTGTTGGCATGAGCACAGAAAATTCTTCGTTCGGCGGCGCGACCTCGCGCCACGTCGCCTGTTTCTGCGCTAACGTGGCTACGGCTGCCAGCAAAAGCATTGAGATAACCAGGGTCTTTCGCATTGCTTGCTACCTTCGCGGCGGATTGGCATAGATGTGCGTGAAAAGTTCTTCGGGTGCGGGCAGGGGGCTTTCCTCGGCGAACTTAACGGAATGCTCCACCTCTGCGCGCACGCGATCCTCTAGCTCTTTGAGCGCGGCGTCGTCCATGACGCCCTTGTGTTTGAGGCTGTCGGAGAAGAGTTTGACGGGATCGCGCTCCTGATGCTTTTCGATTTCGGCGCGCGTGCGATAGTTGCCGGGATCGGACATGGAGTGTCCCATGAAGCGATAGGTGCGCACCTCGATGAGCGTCGGGAGCGACTCGTTGCGCGCTCGCTCGACGGCGCGCAACGTCGCCTCGCGCACAGCGAGCACGTCCATGCCGTCAACAAACTCTGAGGCCATATCGTAGGCGTGCGCTTTCTGCGACACGTCTTGCAGAGACATCGCGCGCGCGAGCGAGGTGCCCATGCCGTACTGGTTGTTTTCGCAGAAGTAGATGCAGGGAAGTTTCCAAAGCTGCGCCATGTTGAGAGACTCGTGCAGCGCGCCCTGATTGACGGCTGCCTCGCCGAAGAAGACGAGCGAGACTTGCCCCGTGCCCTTGTACTTGGCGGCGAAGGCGACGCCCGTGGCGAGCGGAATCTGGCCGCCGACGATTCCGTGGCCGCCGAGAAAATGTGCGTCGCGGTCGAAGAGGTGCATCGAGCCGCCCTTGCCCGCCGAACACCCGCCGGCTTTGCCGTAGAGTTCCGCCATCACCTCGTCGGCTGAAGTGCCGCGCGCGAGGGCATGGCCGTGGTCGCGGTAACTCGTCATCACGTAATCGTCCGGCCTGATGGCGGAGAGCGCGCCGACGGCGACCGCCTCCTGCCCGATGTAGAGATGGCAGAACCCGCCGATCTTACCGAGCGTGTAGGCTTCCGCCGCTTTCTCCTCGAAACGACGGATGAGCACCATCTGGTAGAGAATGTTTCGCAGCGTTTCCGGGTCGATCTCTTCGATCTGCTGGTGCTGGTGCTGCTGGCGTTGCTCGTGTTCCTCACGCAGCTCTGCCGGGTTGATCGTGTCCGTGGGCTCGGTTTCGGCGACGCCGGTTGCGGTCGCCTGACCTGCGGATTGGTCGCGCGGTTTCAATGGTGTCACTTTAAGTTCGCTCATGAAAGTATTCTCTCAAGGCTTCCGGTCGCGTGCAGCGGCGACGATAACCCGACGGCTGCGGCGCGTCGCAAGCGGCTGCTCACACGCCCGACCCAAGCCCATGCTACAGTGCGGTTGATTGCAAAATGGGATTATACGCGAGATGCGCGCCGCTGCGCAAAAGCAACCTAAAACGGGGCTTTAAGGAGACAAAAAGGCGCACCCGAAATTAACTTCGTGGTGCGCCTTGAATGTCTGTAGCGTGCGTTTGCTTTATCTGAAGGAGTCTATCGAGAGCACGACGTTTTGCGTGGCTGACGCGGGGTTGAGCTTGCGCCCGTGTTTGTCCTGCTGCATGTTGCGCCCGGCTTGAGAGAGAAGTTCTTCGGATGTCTCGCCGTCGGACGGGAAACAGGCAATGCCAATACTGATGCCGATTTTGGTGGTGCGCCCGGTG
>DASPJG010000314.1:0-5029 GCA_035628755.1 Pyrinomonadaceae bacterium | reverse complement strand
TTGCCCCGGCACGGTTTCCCGACCTCTTCGCCGTCGCTTTCTGCTTCCCGGCGTGCAACGCGGGCGCGTCTCGCGCTACAATGCGCGGCGAAATGAGACTCATCCAGCACATTAATACGCCCGCCGATTTGCGTCGGCTATCGCTTGAGCAGTTGCCGGAGGTGGCTGCCGAGATACGCGAGTACATTATCGAGACGATGGCGCGCGTCGGCGGCCACACGGGCGCAAGCCTCGGCGCGGTGGAACTTGCCGTCGCCCTCCACTACGCGTTCGACACGCCGACCGACCGCCTCGTCTGGGATGTCGGCCATCAAGCCTACGCGCACAAGATTCTGACCGGGCGGCGCGACCAACTGCCGACCATCAAGCAGTACGACGGCTTGAGCGGGTTTCTGCGCCGCGACGAAAGCGACTATGACACGTTCGGCGCGGGGCATGCCTCCACGTCGCTGTCGGCTGCGCTCGGGATGGCGATTGCGCGCGACCGCGAAAAGAAATCACACCACGTCGCCGCGCTCATCGGCGATTCGAGTCTCGCGGGCGGCATGGCGATGGAGGCGATTAATCAGGCGGGGCATTTGAAGACGCGTCTCATCGTGCTCTTGAACGACAACGAGATGTCCATCGCCCCGGCGGTCGGCGCGCTCACGGGTTATTTGAATCGGCTGCGCGAGGCGCAAGGCTATCACCGTTTCAAGGACGAAGTGGGCGAAGCCCTGCGCGCCGTGCCGTCGTTCGGAGAGCGTCTGCATCAGGCGGCGAAGACCGTCAAAGACGCCATCGCGGCGGCTGTTTTGCCCGGCGCGCTCGTCAACGAACTCGGCTTCAAGTACATCGGCTACGTTGACGGTCACGACACCCAAGCCCTCGTCCACGCGCTGCGCGAGGCGCAGCAGATCACGGACAGCCCCGTTATCGTCCACGCGTTGACGACGAAGGGCAAAGGCTTCCCGGCGCGCGAGAAGAATTATTACGCGTGGCACGCCACCGGCCCCTTCGACCCGAAGACGGGCGCAGCCGTCAAGTCGAAGGCCGCCGCGCCGAGCTACACGGCGGTGCTCGGCCAGACGCTCTGCGAACTGATGGCGCGCGATGAAAAGATCGTCGCCCTCACTGCCGCCATGCCCGACGGGACGGGCATTGACATGGCGTTGGAGAAATTTCCCGAACGCTCCTTCGACGTGGGGATCGCCGAACAGCACTGCGTGACGTTTGCCGCCGGGATGTCCACGGAGGGTTTGAAACCCATCTGCGCGATCTACTCGACGTTCTTGCAGCGCGGTTTCGACCAGATCGTCCACGACGTGTGTATACAGGACTTGAACGTCAAGTTCTGCATGGATCGCGCAGGCATCGTCGGCGGCGACGGCCCGACGCACCACGGCCTGCTGGACATCGCCTACCTGCGCGCCGTGCCGCACATGGTCGTCATGGCTCCGAAGGACGAGGGCGAAATGCGCGACATGCTCTACACGATGATCGAGCACAAGGGGCCTGCGGCCATGCGATACCCGCGCGGCAACGGCGTGGGCGCGGACATCGCGCGCGAGCCTGTGCGTCTGGAGATCGGCAAGGCCGAAATCCTGCGCGATCAAGGGGGCGACGTTGCCATCCTCGCCTACGGTTCGATGGTGCACCCGTCCGTGCAGGCGGCGGAACGTCTCGCCCGGGACGGCATCGAAGCCACGGTTGTCAACGCGCGTTTCGTCAAACCGCTCGACGCCGCGTTGCTGCTCGCACTGGCGCGCACGAAGCGTCTGATCGTGACGGTTGAGGAAGCCTACCTCGCGGGCGGCTTCGGCTCGGCGGTGTTGGAGTTGCTGGAAGAGAACGGCCTGCTCGGACAGGCGCGCGTCGTGCGGATGGGCGTGCCAGACCGTCTCGTCACACACGGCGATGCACGCCTCCTGCTCGCCAAATACGGCCTCGACGCCGACGGCATTTACACGCGCGTCAAAGAGAGCATCAGCGTTATCGAGGAGCAACATACGATGCGCCGCCCCTCTCTGCGCGCCTGAACTAGGGGCGCGCAAGTAAACAACCTCTCTGACCATGCCGTTCTGAGATAGCGTTTCCCGGCTGCGAGCTACCGGCTTCGGCATGGCCGCTCCGGGGCGGCATTATTGCTTCCTGCCGTTAAGAAGAAATGATCATCGCGAATAGGCATCTCTCTGCTCTCACCGGCGTGCTTCTGGCCGCGCTCGTCTTTTACTGTGACGCACTTGCTTCTGGCCGCGCACAAACCGACCGTTCTCCATCGCATGGCATCCAGAACAGCGCGACCCGACCCGATGCCGCGCAAACCGGAACGCTTGTAAAAGCGGGTGACAGGGTGGAGCGCGAGATCGGGGGAGGCGAGGCGCACGCCTACGCCGTCGAGTTACAACGCGGCGACTTGCTGCAAGCCGTCGTCGAGCAGAAGGGCGTGGACGTGGTCGTCTCCGCGTCCGCGCCGGATGGTTTGCGGCTCGCCGAAGTGGACAGCCCGAACGGCGCGCAGGGGCCGGAGCCTCTGTTGCTCATCGCGGAAAGTTCGGGTCGCTATCAGTTGTCTGTGCGCATGCTGGACGAGAAAGCGGCGAGGGGTCGTTACGAACTGCGCGTCGAGGAGGTGCTCCCCGCGACGGAAGCCGACAGGCGGCGCGCAGCCGACGCCGCCGCACTCAATGAAGCTGTCCGAATGCTCCCGCAGGCGAGCAATCTCGCGGAGGCGGGAAACTACCCTGCCGCAACCGAGCTGGCCGGGCGCGCGCTCGCCATCCGCGAGAGGGTGCTCGGCGACGAGCATCCCGACACGGTTACGGCGCGCATTCGTCTGGCGCGGCTCTTCGCGGCGCAATCGGACTTCGCCCGCGCCGAGCCGCTTTTCCTGCGTGCGCTCGCCGCCCGCGAGAAGTCGCCCGGCGCGGAGCACCCGGATACGGCATCTACGCTCACAGACCTCGCGCTTCTCTACAAAGAGGCGGGCGACTATGACAAATCGGAGGCATTACAACGCCGCGCCCTGTCCATAGACGAGAAAGCATTAGGGACGGATCACCCAAGCGTGGCGATAGACCTCGTGATTTTGGCCGGGCTGTTGTGGGACAGGGGCGACTATGTCAACGCAGAGGCGGCGCACCTGCGCGCGCTCGCCATCAACGAGAAGGCTTACGGGGCGGAAAGCCGCGAAGTCGCGCTCTCGCTCAACGGTCTCGCCGGTATCTACTGGCTCAGGGGAGACTACGAGCGCGGCGAATCATTCTTCCTGCGCGCCATCAAAATTGTCGAAAAGGAGTACGGGACGGACAGCCTGCCGACGGCAGCCCCGCTCGGCAATCTCGCGCGGCTCTACGATTCCAAGGGCGACTACGCTAAAGCGGAGACGTTGTTCCGGCGCGCGCTCACGGTGCTGGAAAAAACTCATGGCCTCGAACACCCGGACGTTGCCTCGGTCGTCAACAGCCTCGCCGAGATGTACCGCAACAAGGGCGAGTTGGAACGCGCCGAGCCGCTCTACAAGCGCACGCTGTCAATCATCGAGAAACTGCTCGGCCCCGAACACCCGCACGTCGCCACGACGCTCAACAACCTCGCGCTGTTGTACAAGGCCAGAGGCGAGTACGAGCGCGCCGAACCTCTCTACCTGCGCGTGCTGTCAACCTACGAGAGGGCTTACGGAACCGGGCATCCTTACTTCGCCGCCGTGCTCCTCAATCTAGCGGAGTTGTATTTCGCCAAAAACGACGCGGCGCGCGCCATCGAGTTTTTAACGCGCGCTCAAGAGGTGCGCGAGCGGAACATCTCCCACACCCTCTCGGCAGGCTCCGAGCGGCAGAAGATGCTCTATCTTTCGACGATGGCCGGTGAAACCGATGCCACCGTTTCGCTCCACACCCGCCTCGCACCTTCCGACGCGCGCGCCCTCGAACTATCCCTCACCACCATCCTGCGACGCAAAGGTCGCTCGCTCGACGCCATGGCCGACCAGCTAGGCAGCCTGCGCCGTCGCCTGACCGCGCAAGACGCCTCGCTTCTCGACGAGCTTTCGGCAACTCAGGCGCGGCTCTCCGCGCTCATCTTCGGCGGGGCGGGCGCGCCCGGCGAGCGCGACGCCGCCATCGCCCGACTCGAAGCGGAAGTCGAACGGTTACAGTCGGAGGTAGCCCGGCGCAGCGGCGTCTTCAAAGCGCAGACGCAGACCGTCACGCTGCCCCTCGTGCGACAGGCGATTCCGAAAGGCGGCGCGCTGGCCGAGTTCTTTTCCTACCAGCCGTTTGTCGCCGCGGCCAAAAATTCCGGCAGCCGCTTCGGCGCGCGCCGTTACGTCGTCTACATTTTGAGACCGGACGGCGGGGCGCGCTGGGCAGACCTCGGCGAGGCCGAGCCGGTTGATGCGGCGGTGCGCGAACTGCGCGACGCGCTGAAGAATCCCGCCCGCGCGGGCTTGAAAGAAAGCGCGCGCAATCTGGACGAGCGCGTGATGCGCCCGGTGCGCGCCCTGCTGGGCGACGCGCGACACGTCTTCATCTCCCCGGACGGCAGCCTTAACCTCGTGCCCTTCGCCGCGCTCGTTGACGAAGACGGCAAGTTTCTGATCGAAAGGTATTCGTTCACTTACCTGACAAGCGGGCGCGACCTGTTGCGCCTGCAAACGTCAGGCGCGAGTCGCCAGCCGCCGCTCATCTTCGCAGACCCTCTCTTCGGCAACGCCGTCGAGGCCGCACATGCCTCAACCCCCGCCACCGATCAAGCCCCGCGCCGCTCGGGCGAGATGAACCAGCTTTTTTTCAATCGTCTGCCCGGCACTGCCGACGAGGCGAGCGCGCTCGGCAAAACGCTGTCCGCCGCGCGAGTCCTCACGCAACGGGCGGCGACGGAAGCGGCGCTGAAACAAGTCTCCGCTCCCTTCATTTTGCACGTCGCCACGCACGGCTTCTTTCTGCCCGACCAAAGGCGCGAAACGCCCGACGGCGTTCTTCGTAATGCGACTCCCGGCGCGCCCGGCGCATCAGGTGCGGCGCAGGTCGAGAATCCCCTCCTGCGCTCG
>DASPJG010000313.1:0-4384 GCA_035628755.1 Pyrinomonadaceae bacterium | reverse complement strand
ACGCCGCCGCTCATTGCCACCGCAATCTTCATTACCGCTTAACTTCCTGTCTCAAAACGCTCGTTTGCCGCCCCTCTCGGGCGGGTGTTAAGATGCCCGCATAGGACAATAAATCCGCCTGACAAATAACAGTTAAGGATAACCGAAACGGCGGGAAAGTTCAGCCGCGAAGAAGACTTCCCAAGTCTCAAGCCCCAAGTCTGAGAATAGACTTGAGACTTGAGACTTCGGACTTGAGACTTGAATCATGGAAAGAGCCATCGAAGAATACACCGTCGGCGAAGAGCCTTATTACCTGCCCGTGGCGGGCGAGGTGGAGATGTTCGAGGCGGCGAACGCAGCGCGCCTGCCCGTGATGTTGAAGGGGCCGACGGGCTGCGGCAAGACCCGTTTCGTCGAACACATGGCGTGGCGTCTCGGTCGCCCGCTGATCACGGTGGCGTGCCACGAAGATTTATCCGCGACCGATCTCGTCGGGCGTTTCCTGCTCGAAGGCGAAGAGACCGTCTGGCACGATGGGCCGCTCACGTCGGCGGTCAAGAGCGGCGCGATCTGTTATCTCGACGAGGTGGTCGAGGCGCGCAAGGACACGGTCGTCATCATCCACCCGCTGACGGATCACCGTCGCCGCCTGCCCATCGAGAAGCGCGGCACGATCCTCGATGCGCCCGACGACTTCATGCTCGTCGTCTCCTACAATCCCGGCTATCAATCGGTCTTGAAAGACCTCAAGCAGTCCACGCGCCAACGCTTCGTCTCGCTCGAATTCGACTACCCGCCCGCCGAACTCGAAGCCGAGATCGTCGCCCGCGAAGGCGGCATTGAAGAGACCACGGCGCGCGACCTCGTTCAAATCGGCCACAAGGTCAGAAACCTGCGCGGCCACGGCCTCGAAGAAGGCGTCTCCACGCGCCTCCTGATCTACGCCGCCCAACTCATCGCGCGCGGCATCCCCTCGATTGCCGCCGCCGAAGTCGCCCTCGCCTCGCCCATCACCGACGACCGCGAACTCCAACGCAGCATCCGCGAGATCATCACGACCGTCATCTGAAATTAACGGCACGCATGATTTATAATAGCGAGGAGCTTTATCGGAGGTTAGTCATGGACACACATCGGGTAGAGGCCACTCTCAACGAGGACGGAACCCTGACACTCAGCGACTTGCCGTTTCAGGCGGGCGACATAGTTGAAGTGCTCATCGTAGCGCGTCAAGCGAAGTCGAACGGGCAGAAGCAGTATCCCTTGCGCGGTCAGGCTGTGCGTTATGACGAGCCGACTGCTCCGGTGGCGCAAGAAGATTGGGATGCACTCCAATGATCGTGCTGGACACACATATCTGGGTCTGGTGGGTTCACGGTGATGCGCGGCTGAGCGAGAATCAGGTTAAAGGGGTAGAGGAGAGCGAAGCTGATGGACTCGGCGTAAGTGCGATCTCCTGTTGGGAAGTAGCCAAGCTGGTGGAATACGGGCGGCTCGTCTTACCTTGTTCCGTAGCTGATTGGTTCGATCAAGCTCTCGCGTATCCCGGCGTCAGGTTGCTTGACCTCACGCCCCGTATTGCACTTGAATCCACACAGTTGCCAGCCGGATTTCACCGCGATCCGGCAGACCAAATTATCGTCGCGACCGCCAGAGTTTATAATTGCCCGCTATTGACGGTTGATTCCAAGATTCTCGTTTATCCCCACGTTCAAACACTAAAATAACAAGATGAATGAAGCATTGGCCGGATACTTTCTCGCAGACTCGCTCGCCGTCTTTCGCAAGTACAAGCAGCTTGGCGAGGACGCGATGGCGCAACTCGGCGACGAGGATTTCTTTACCCGGATTGACGCGGAGGCGAACAGCGTCGCCATCATCGTGAAGCATTTGGCGGGCAATATGCGCTCGCGGTGGTCGGACTTTTTGACGACGGACGGAGAGAAGCCGGACAGAAATCGCGACGCGGAGTTTCGCCTCGAAGCGGAGACGACGCGCGCCGAGGTGCTTGGGTGGTGGGAGGAGGGCTGGCGTTATGTGTTCGAGGCCGTTGAACCGCTTGAAGCCTCAGACCTCATGCGCACGGTGACGATCAGGGGCGAGCCGCACACGGTCGTCAAGGCGATCAACCGGCAGTTGACGCATTACGCGTATCACGTCGGGCAGATCGTGCTGCTGGCGAAGCATTTCAAAGCGGAGAACTGGCGATCCCTGAGCATCGCGCCGGGAGACTCCGAGGCGTTCAATCGATCCATGCGCGAGCGCGAAACGCCTTAACGCGAAGTTTGTCCAATTCGTGTGCAGTTAGTTTTATGAAGCGATGAGCGAGCCGGAAGACAGAGAGACGCGCGGCGCGGCGGCGGGCGAGCCGGGGGCGGGTGAAGCGCAGCCGCTCGCCGAAGCTCTGCGCGAACACCTCGGCGCGGCGCACAGCGCGAGCGAGCGGCGGACGATTGCCGGACTCGTGCGCGAGATCGGCAAGCTGCCCGCCGACCGCGCGCGCGCCTCGCTCGAAGTGAGCGCGCAACTTGCGGGTCTGAGCCTGCGCGTCGGTCTGGAGTTTTTGCGCGCGGCTGTGGCGGCGGCGCAGGTGCTGGAAGCGGCGGAGTTGCGCGAATGGGGCGAGATGGGGCGGCGGCTGGCAATGGCCGACGTGGAGACAGGCGCAAACTTCTTCAGGGCGGGCGTGGCGGAATTGCTCGAAGTGCCTGCGGATGCGCGCCCGCTGCTGTTTCAGGTGTGCGCGCGCCAGTTGCCGCTCTCGACTTCCATCGCGATGGAAACTTTCAGAAGCGCGCCCGAACTGGCGCGCGCCGCCGGAGATGGCGTGTTGCTCGGTCTCACCTTTGAAGTCGCGCTGGAGATCGCGCGCCGCTCCGCTCGCCACAGCGCGGACTTTCTCGCGTCTTCGCCCGCCGCCTTCGCGCATCTGGAAAAGTATGCTGCGCCGCCGGGGGGCGCGCCGCGGAATGAAGTGGCGCGCGCCGCGCTGCATCTCGCGCGGGTGTTCGCACAGCGCGCGGGCGGCGTCGCCGCAGACGCGTGGGCGAACCTTCCCGCCGCCACCGCCGACCTCGATGCGGAACAAGCCCGCACGCTCTTTCGCCACACGGAGCAGTTTCTCGAACGCGGCGGCGCGGCGGCCTTGCACGTTCTCGTCGCGGGCGGCGAAGTGCTCCGGCTCGCGCCCCAAGTCTTCGCGGATTGGACTGCGCTGCTGCACACGGTCGCCGCGCAGGGCAATGCCCCGCTCGTCTCGCTCGCGCGCCACAGCCCGCTTTTCTTCCGCGCGCTCCCCTCACACGGCGGCGCGCGTGCCGACCACGCGGGCGAACTCGCGCGTCGCGTCATCGCGGCGACGCGCGCCGTGGCCGGGGTGGATGCGGAGGCGGCGATCTCCTGTTTTCGTTCCGCGCCTGCCGCGCTGCGCGCGACCTCCATCGAACAATTCGAGCAGTGGGCGCGCGACGGCCTCGCGCTCAAGCGCAACGACCCGCGCTCGCGCCGCAGCTACTACGCGCTCGAAACCAGACAGAGCAACGCCGCGCTCGTGCAGGGCAGCGCGGGACTCTCGCTCGACACGGTTGCGCCGACGCTTCGCCTCTACGTCGAAGGCTTAACCGGACGCGCCGTGGATGTCGCCTCGCTCTCCGCCGTCCCCGACGAGTCGCGGATCGGAGACGGGCGCACCATCCACTTGCCCGCGTCGGTCGCGGAGTTTGCGGACGACGAGCGCAACTTTCGTCTCTACAAAGTGCTCGCCGCGCACGCCGCCGGTCAGATTGAATTCGGCACACACGCGCGTGCCGGGAGTAATGAAGCGGAGGGCGCAGCCCTGCGTGCCGCCTTCGCCTCAATCGCCGAACTCTACGCCGAAGAGAACGCGGATGCGCTCGACGCTTTCGCGCTCGACGGCTACATCAACGACCCGTCGCAAAGCGAACCCGCCCTCGCGCCCGGAGAGGAGGCGCGGCGCGCGCGCGCCAAACGCCGGAGGATGCCGAAAGAGGCGGACTATCGCGCCGTGCTCGTCCTCTTCCCGCTCCCCGTGCTCGCCGCGCGCATCTTCGGCACGCTTGAGAACGGGCGCATTGATCGTCGCCTGCGCCACGCCTATCGCGGACTCGCACGCGACCTCGATCTCGTGCGCTCGCACCTGCGCGCGAGCCGCCCGCGCATCGCCACCATCCCGATCACGCTCGTGCCCTTCGAGTTGCTTTTCCAGATCACGCTGTGCGGCGGCGCGCTCGACGATGCGCGCTCCTTCTACGGCCAGATCGTCTCGGAACTCGAAAACATCGTCGCCGATTATTTGAGCGGTGCGCAGGCGTCGGTCGGCGACACGCTGATGGCGACGAGCCGCGTCTACACGCTCTTTCAATCCGTCACGCCGCAAACCACG
>DASPJG010000312.1:0-4821 GCA_035628755.1 Pyrinomonadaceae bacterium | reverse complement strand
AGTCGTTGGTGGAAGGACGCCGGGGCGGCCTTCGAGAATCAGTTAAAAGACGGAGCTGGTCGTGCGCCTCGGATTCGCCGGGCGAATGCCGCCGGCCTGCTCGACCGCGCCGCTGCCCTCGACCGAGGAGCGCGTGAGCTTGACGGGCCTCTGGCACGACTGACACGTCGTGGGGAACTTATCCGCCGCCTGCTCGGTGTACATCGTGATCAGACCTTCGAGGTCTTCGCCCTGCGAACGCTCGATGACGTTCTTCAGGGCCGGGGTCAGCTCGCCCTCCTCGCTGCCGAGCGTGGCGAGCTTCGCCACGCGCAAGCACTCGGCCCGGCGCGCGGTCAGGAGCACCAGCCCGGCCGCCGCCTGGGACGCGAGGCCGTCTACGATTACGAGCACCTGCTCATCCGGGAAGTCTTCGCCCTCGGCGGTGATGCCCAGCGTCTGCTTTCTCGCTGCTGTCAGTTTCACGGTCGTTCTCTCCTCTTGCTGTGGTGTCGGGCCTCCGCCCGCCGATGAACTCTGCGACGCGCCCGTGGCGTCCCCGCCCGGCAGTTGCTTCGCGTACTCGTCCGCCCCCTGGAACACGAGCGAGCCTTCCCAGTAGGCGATGATCTTCGTGACAATCAGGCGCACGACCTGACCGTTGACCTCCTCGCCGAGCATCGACCAGAAGCGATGCTCTTCGACCAGGTCTGGGTGCGAGTAGTCGAACTCGAACAGAACCGTCACGCTGAAGCTGTGAATGGCGGGCGGTTCCATCAGCAGGCCGCGCGCCGTCCAGGGGTCTTTCTTCCAGTCGAGCTTGAGCTTGACGTTGATGCCGGCGACGCCCTCGCTCTGCGCGCCGGCCTCGTCCCACGCGGACTCGCTGATGACGCCGATCCAGCGGTCAACCGACCAGTAGATGTGATCCTTGTAAACGGTCTGGTTGGCGAGGAGCGGAGTTGAAGCCTTGAGCACGCCGGGCTTCGAGAAGTCGAGGCCGTAGCAGTTGAAGGGCGCGGCCGAGATCGCGCGGAAGTCGCGGTAGATGTAATCCGCCTCCTTCGGCTGGAGGTCTTCGAGCGTCTCGAAGTTGGCCGGCGAAGACGGCGCGGCCTGCGAGACGGAACCGACGCCGAGGCTCTCGGTCTGCTTGCCCGGCTCGGCCGCCGCCGCCCTGATGTTCGCGAAGATGGCCTCGCGCATCGCGGCGTCGAGCGAGAGGTGCTGCCCGCCGAAGGGCATCATCATCGTGAACTGCGCCTTGCCGCCGCTGCGGGTCAGACTTAAAAATTGGAATTTGTTCTTCACTTCTCGATTACCCCCTCAAGACGACACCGACAGCGCGGATAAGATTGATTGCGCGCAAACCCCGCCGCGCCTTAACACCTTAAGGCTGTTATTAGGAGGGCTGTGAGAGTGGCTTTCGAGGGGCTTGAGAGGTTTTAGATTTTTGCGATTTTTTAGGTGGGGAAGGGCTTGACGGGATCGGAGTTTTGAATATAATGCGCGGCCAGTCGGGCGGCGCACATCGCTGGCAGCGTCGTTCGGCGGGCCGAAGTCCGCGCGGGTCGCAACGCGAGCGCGGGCCACCTCACGCGGCCGACGTGAGACGCCGAAGGGCGGATCGGAATGAGACCGATCCGCCCTTCATGCTTTCCGAGTTGTCGCGGGCCTTATGCGGCCGCGTAGAACTTTCGTTGATCTGACGTGCTATCTCAGGGCAGTTACTTCATGCGCGGTCGCTACATTCCCGCCTGCGCCGCAGAGGTAAACCTTAACGCGCACCCTTTGCCCTTTTCTAAAGATGGTGTGAAGTCGGCCGCGATCTGCGTTTTGGACTCGCCTATAAAAATCGTCGTCTAGGTAAATCCTTTCCCTTTGTCCGTCCGCCAACCTTAAACCGAAGCTGACAATTTCAACGCCGTCGCCGTCGTCATAGCGCACGCCGACGATCTGACCTGAATAGTACTTAGAGGTACAGCCTTGATCTGACTGTGAGGACATATGCAGCAACGCGACGATCTGAGAGTTGTTACCCTTCGCGTATCGCGCCTCAACTGTCGGCGCGGTCTGGATGCTGAGTGTGAGAATTAGCGCGGCTGCTATGTTCATCATGCGCCAGATGCCTCCCTATTACTCCCGGTATAAGACTTCGCGCACGCCGTCTATTGCAGCGCCGATCTGTCGCACTACGTTGTCGCGCGCGGCGGCGGCCTGTTCACCGGAGAGGCCGCGCGCCTGTTCCGCGAGTCCCTTCATAGCAAGTAGCGCGAAGTTGACCGCGTCATCACGCGGATTCGAGTTGAGCAACGCCGGGAGACTTCCGGCCGCAAGTTTCATCTTCAACCTTTGCACGTCTTGCCTGCCGAGTTCGAT
Source organism: Pyrinomonadaceae bacterium (assembly GCA_035628755.1). Lineage (GTDB taxonomy): Bacteria > Acidobacteriota > Blastocatellia > Pyrinomonadales > Pyrinomonadaceae > JAIVJZ01. Next base: position 2,463 of record DASPJG010000312.1, on the reverse strand, counting down.
GGTCTCGGCCTGAGACTTCAACCTCGCCGCTAAGGTTTTGACGGCATCCAACAACGCGCCGCGATCCGTGACCGAGACGCGCGACTCTCCGATCACGATCACGTCGCCGTCTAGCCGGGCGCTGCCTTCGGTCAGTTGCTTGCGCGCCGACGCCGGGATGCGGAGCGCGTTCAAAACGTCGAACGTGGCCGCGCCCTCTTTATCCAGTAGAGCCTTGCGCTCGTAGTATTGGCCGCGCGTCATAGGCACGCGTGGATATTTATCAAGGAACTCATCGAAGCTATCGAAGCCGAGAGCCTTATAACCTTTAATCTCCGCGAACCGTGCGAGAGCGCGCATACCTTCCGCGTTACAGTAGCGTGAGATTTCCTCCGCCACGGCGAGCAGAGCGGAGGCCGCGCCGAGCCGCATCGCGGCGTCAATCATCTTGTCGTTGGGGTGTGGCTGGCCTTTCATTATTCTTTAACCGGAATCCCTAATTCGTTCAGGAATTGTTTACGCTTGAGCATGGCGTCTTGCCGATCCCTGAGCATGGAGCGGGCCGTTTCGACAATGGCCTCGTTGAAGCTCTGCACCTGCTTATTAGCCAGCCCTACATTCTTCTTAATGATCTCGACATCCCTTTCTATGATCTCCCTCAGAGCCTTGCCGTCGAAGTCCGGCCGCGAGTAGGGCAGAGTGATTACGTCGGAGATCACGTCGGCGCGGATCGGCTCAGGGGGCTTGAGCATCCCGTTAGGCTTGAGGCGAAATAGTTGCGCGTCACCTTCGTAGGGGATTGTGAGATGAATGGAATTGGTCGTCGTCGCGGCGTAAGTAGGGCCGGATTCCCTAACATATTTCTTATCGTCATATAACGATAAGGGCTTCACCTGATACCTCTTGGCTACCCGTTCCCCCAGTTCGGCGGGCGGCGTCTCCTGCACCTGTTTGGCTTCCAGTTTACTGATTTCCTCAACCATCTTATTCCGCAACTGAGTCAGGTGATTTTCCAGCGTGACGCCGATGAAGAGTTCCGTCAGGTTCATTTTTTACTACCTTTCTTTTGGCCCTCGCGCTCGATCCGTCTCAGGCGTCTGCGGTCAATCCTTTGGCAGCGGTAAATTTGTAGGTAATTCCACCCTGCGCGCCACCCTGCTTTCAAATAATCCAATTATCCAAGCTGAAAGAACTACACCAAGGAACATGCACAAGATAGTTGCAATAGGTATTAAGCTTTCATGTGCGTATTCCAACAAGTAGGGTGCTACTAATGTGATCAAAGGTATAGAGATAGTTAATGCTAGAACCAGCCAAACGAAAAACCAAATGATGCCATAGTGGCGTCTAAGAAAGGGGAACCTATGTAACGTCCCTAATTCATCCTGTGCTTTAATCCCTTCAGGCATTCCTATAATTGTCCCTTGGACAGTGATTCGAGCTTCAGCACTATCCGTCAGCACTCTAATACTGGCCGCATCTCTGTAGTCCAAGAAATCGAAAGAAATAATACTCTCCGCGAGTCCGTCCGCCTTTTCCTCAAACGGCACAACGTCAAAGTTTATAACTTCGCGCGTGATGCCCGCCTTCGCGATGTCCAGAACTTTTGCATTTCTGATTACTACTCTCAGCCGGTCGGACGGCGCGATGTCTTCTCGCCTTATTGGCTCTTTACCCAAGTTCCCCAAAGTAATAAGCCACAGGTAAGCTCCTTTGATGTTGACGGGTTCCGCCCCCACTCTTTCGTAGGTGATTGACAGGCGATGTTCTATCCGGTCGGGTAAGACACTGGCGAGTTCCAAGGGGTAGTTAACGTCATAGGTGAGCTTCTTCTTGCGGTCGCTGCGGCGGGCCACCACCCAGGCATAAATCAGCCCCATTACTGATGCTAAGGTTCCAAATATGCCAGCGGCGGTAACCCAGTCGGGATTCATAATCTATTCACTTCTTCCCGCCTTTCTTTTTGCCTTCGCGCTCGATTCGTCTCAGGCGGTTATTGATTGCCTCTCCGATCAAGCCGACAGTGGTTGCGCCTTTGCGCCCAACTTCGGAGTCGGCGGCCTCGGTCGCTTCGGCTAAAGCCTCTCCGATCTCTTTCAAGACTTCAACGACAACCTCCCGCCTTTCGTCGCGCATCTGCGGGCGGTTCGGCTTCCACCTGTCCGCGCTATCCTGAAACACATCATTCCAACGCTCGCTGATGAACTGCATGAAGATGCTCATCAACGTATTCAACTCAGGATCATGCTGCCCGCGCGCCTCAGCCACCTTAGCGAACGCCGTCTCTATGTCGTGGACGGCCGCCAGCCGCGCCTCTTTGATGATCAACTCTCTCTCGGCTTCGGTCATTTCTTACCGCCCCTCTTTGATTCATTGTCTAAGAACTTGTGCGGATCGTCGTGGATCGAGATCACGTTAGCCATCGGAATGAAGATAGACACTTCCGCGTATGAATGAGACTCAGGGTTGCTGTCGGCGTTCACG
>DASPJG010000311.1:0-2043 GCA_035628755.1 Pyrinomonadaceae bacterium | reverse complement strand
AGTGCGTCGGGCGCACACGGCTCGCCGCCGAGGATCGTCTCGATCTTCGACGCCAGAGTCTTGCGGTCGAGCAGGAGATTTCCTTCGTCGTATTTGTCGCTCTTTGATATACTCACGGCGACCTCCACTGTCGGTGGCGGTTACAAAACGGGGCGGGTCGCCACAGCTTGACCTGCAGGCGGCCCGCTTCACTTCTGTCCGAGCTTATATCACAAATCCGAAGGTATCACAAAATTCCGAAGATAACCCGTCTTAGCAATTTTCGACCGAAGCCTGTCGCCCCGAAGAGGAACGTAGCCGTGATCGAGGTGAGAATCGAACAATTGCTGGAGGAGCGCGGGAAGAGTTTTTACTGGCTGGCGAAGGAGACAGGCATCGGCTACACGAGCCTCTGGCGGCTCAGACATGAAGAGGCGAAAACCATCAGCTTCAACTACCTTGAGCGCATCTGCCGCGCCCTCGAATGCGAGCCGGGCGATTTGTTTGTACTCAGAGAAGATGCCCCGCGGGTTGACAAGCGCGGGGGGCGGGGAAGAAGGCCCAAGCCGCGCGAATCGAGGTCGAGGTAAGTCCTACCCGTCCTCATAAACCTGCTTACGTTTAAGCTCCAAAGATAACGCGCCGCCGTGTCGTGCAACGGCGGCGCGTCTGTTTATGTCGGCAGCGTCCGCGCTTACGCGTTCGCGCCCTGCTGCTGCTGTCGCTGTTGGAGGGCGAGTTCGCCGTTGAGTTTGAGGACTTCGAGGGCGATCTCGGCGGACTGGTACATGTCTTTCACGTCGAGCCACTCCTTGACGGTGTGGATGGCGCGCATCCCCGTGCCGAAGTTGGCGCACTCGATGCCGCGCTTGTTGAAGATGTTGGCGTCGCAGCCGCCGCCCGAGGCCAGCGTTTCGACCTTGTGGCCGAGGCGCTGCGCGGCTTGGTAGACGAGTTGCACGACGCGCGAGGTTTCGGGCACGTCCATGGCGAAGTACTCGCGGGTGACGTGCGATTCGACGCGCCCCTTCGTGGTGACGCCGTCAACCGTCACTTCGTATTTGGCGGCGGCGCGCTCGAAGCACTCGGTCATGTGGCGCGTCTGCGCTTCGAGTTTCTCCTCGTCGAGGGAGCGCGCCTCGCCCTTCAAGTAAACGTAGTTGGTGATGATGTTGGTGGCCTTGCCGCCTTCGATGACGCCGACGTTGGCCGTGGTCTCCTCGTCGATGCGGCCGAGTTTCATCTCGCTGATCGCTTCGGCGGCGATCTTGATGGCGGAGATGCCCTGTTCGGGGGCGACCCCGGCGTGCGATTCGAGGCCGTAGATCTTCCACTCCATGTGGTTGGCCGAGGGGCCTTTGGTGAAGAGGAAGCCGGGGTCGTCGGAGTCGAAGACGATGCCGTACTTGGATTCGAGTTTCGACACGTCAACGTGCTTCGCGCCGAGGAGCCCCACTTCTTCGCAGATGGAGAAGACGGCCTCGATGGGCGCGTGCGGGACGTTCTGCTCTTGCAGGCAGCGGATCGTCTCGATGATGACGGCGCAGCCTGACTTGTCGTCGCCGCCGAGGACGGTCGTGCCGTCGGTGCGGATGATGTCGCCCTCGACGATGGGTTTGACGCCTTCGCCGGGGACGACCGTGTCCATGTGCGCGCTCATCATGATCGTCTCCGCGCCCGGGATCGTGCCGGGGAAGCGCGCGATGACGTTGCCGGAGTTGCCGCCGACCTTTTCGCCGGCGTCGTCTATCTCGACGGTCGCGCCCATCTCCTCGCAGTATTTTTTGATGCGCTCGGCCACGTCGCGCTCCTTGCGCGAGTGGGAATCGATCTGGACGAGTTCGAGAAGGAGATTTTTGATGCGTTCCTGGTTGATCATGCGTGTGGCAGCCTCCGGCTCAAGTTTAAGTTTGATGATTCGATCCGCGCGGGCGGTGCGGAATGCGAATCCGGCGTCGTGTGTTGGGGAATTGCGGGCGGTATCGTACTACACGGGGCGTCGGGCGCGCCAGACGGAGGAGTTGTGAGTCGGGGTTAGGGGTTAGGGTTGAGGTTAAAGAGGAA
>DASPJG010000310.1:0-9807 GCA_035628755.1 Pyrinomonadaceae bacterium | reverse complement strand
ACTCCTACGTCGTCGCGCCGGAAATTCAACTTACGCGTTCAGCCCATTTTCGCCGTCGCCTGCCTGTGCGCGTTCGCCCTCTTTGCCACCGCGCCGCCCGCCGTGGCGCGTGTGATGCAGGAGCGCGCACGCCCGCGCGAGGCGCAGGCGATCCCGGCGGGCGAAGTGTCGGTGTCGCTGAACGAGCAGCTTTTCAACGCGCTGCTCGAAGCGATGTTCACGCTGCCCAACCCGCCCACCTTCCCGCTGGCGCGCGGCAACTCGTCCGCAGGCGCGAGCAACAATTGCGCGAGCGAGATCGCGCTGGCGCGCGAGATGGACGGCACACGCACGGCGGTGCGTTTTCAGGCCGGGCGGATCGTTGCGCCCGTCGCCTTTCGCGGGAGCTACAGCGCGCCGCTCCTCGGCTGTCTCAGGTTTGAAGGCTGGGCGGACACGAACCTCAACCTCAACTTCGACTCGTCGAAGCAAGCTCTGACGGCGCGCGTCGAAGTCAAAGCGGTGCATTTGAAGAAAGTCCCGGCACTCTTCGGCGACGGCCTCACAGGACTCGTGCAGGACGCGCTCGACGCGCGTTTCAACCCGTTTGAAATCCTGCGCGCCGAACAACTCTCCGCGCACCTGCCGATGACGAAGACGGGCAGCGGCGCGTCTCTGCGCCTGCGCGCCAGAGAGGTGCGCCACGAAGTCCTGCCGAACGAACTGCGCCTGCGGATCGTCTATGAATTTGTGCGTGAAGATTAGTGAGAGAGAGATGCGAGAGCGTTGAGTCCTGCCAGCGATTCGGTTGAAGTCCTCTGTCCGCGTGTCTAACTGTTCGCCGGATTCGCCGGATCGTCCGGCCAGCACTCGCCGACTTCCGCGCTGCCGAGTTGGTAGGTGTTGATGACGCGCAGGGGCGGCGCATAGACGTGGATCGTGACCATCGTCTGCTCGCCCGGGTCGGCGTTGCCGATGCGGTGAATGTCCGGCACGTCCGTTCCCGTCACCTCGCCGGCGGCGCGCGCGTGCGTTTCGGCAGCCACCACTTCACCCGCCTCGTTCAAAGCGAAAATCTCTTCCGCCATCGAGCCTTCACAGATGCGGATCGCGCCGTATGAACCGTCGTGATCGTGTATGGCGGTGCGTTGGCCGGGCATCCAGCAGAGGACGAGCATCTCGCACAGGTCGCTGCGGAAGAGGCGTCGGCGCGTGTAGGTGTGTGGCTTGAAGTTGAGGTGCGGGCGCAACTCTTCCGTCTCTAATTCCAACCGCCGCAACAGCGCATCGAGTTCGCGTTGCGTCGGCGCGCTCGTCAGGGCGGCAAGCGTTTGCGTCAGCGCGGCGAGCGTTAGCGGGCGCGTTTGTTCCGGTTCGGCTGTGAGAGTGCGGGCGGTCGTCTGCATGGCATTCGTTGACATAAACATTCTTTCAGGGGGAACAAACTGTGTGGTAGTTACCGCGACGGGGCGCGCGGAAAGTTTTACGATGAACGGCGCGGGGGAGTCAACTATAGCCGGACGCTATTCGCTCAGGCTCAATGCGCTCTAGTCGGCATGCGCGTAAGCGGCGACGGGCATGTCCACGACTTCCCACGCCGCGTCGTCGCGCAGCAGTTTCGTCATCAACATGGCGTGGAAGAGGTGGCCGCTGCGTTCGGCGCGCAGGCGTCCGAGAAGGGGCATGCCGAGCAGCGCGAAGTCGCCGATGATGTCGAGAATTTTGTGGCGCACGAACTCGTCGCGCGAGCGCAAGCCGGTCTCGTTCAGAATCCCTTCGGGCGTGAGCACGATGGCGTTGTCAATCGAGCCGCCGCGAATCAGGTTGGCGCGGCGCAGGGCTTCGATCTCTTCCGTGAAACCGAATGTGCGCGCCGATGCGATCTCACGCCCGAAGGCGTTCGCTTCGAGCGCGTCGAAATACATGTGCTGCTTGCCGATGAGCGGGTGCGGAAAATCGATCATGCAATCGATCTCAAACCCTTCGCACGGTTCGACGCTCATCCGGCGCATGCCTTCGGCCACCGAGACCGTCCGGCGCACGCGCAGCGCGAGCCGCGTCGCCGGTTGCTCGACCGTGCCGACTCGCTCGATCAACTCTGTGAACGCTTCCGCCGAACCGTCCATGATCGGAAGTTCGAGGTTGTCCACTTCGACGTAGGCATTATCCACGCCGCCGCCGCGCAAAGCCGCGAGCAGGTGCTCGACCGTGGAGAGCGTCACCCCTTTCCGCATCAGGGTCGTGGCATAACTCGAATGCGCGACGTGTTCGACCGTGGCGGGAATCTCAAAGTTGTCGAGGTCTGTGCGCAGGAAGATGTAGCCGGTGTCGGGCGGAGCGGGAAGCAGGCGCACGTGGACGGGGACGCCCGTGTGCAGTCCCAGCCCGCTCGTCTCGACGGGCGCGGCGATGGTGGTCTGCCTGATCAAATGCGTGGGCTAATCCTTTCGGCGTCGAACGACGAGACTCTGACGGTGTCCGGTAGTAGAGCGACAATCACAGTGGCAACGCCCGTGCCGCGACGCCGGAGACCTGAACATCCGCGCAAACAGCGACCGCGCGACGGCCAGCGGCGCAAACACTGTGGCGCGCACACCACACGCGCCCCGCCCCGACTGCGGCAGATGCGCCACACTTCAAAAGCCGTGAATCGTGAATCGTAAATCGTAAATAGAGAAAACCTGGTTCTTTCTATTCACGATTCACGATTCACGATTCACGGCTTTTAATCTATTTACGATTTACGATTCACTGTTTTATCTTGTCACCCGTCAACGCTTCTCATATCATCCATGACAAATGCCGAGTAAAAAATCCGCCGCCGTCGAGACGCCGCCCGAGCGCGTCTTTCTCATAGATTCCTTCTCGCACATCTTCCGTGCGTTCTTCGCGCCGATGGGTGCGCGCATGGAACCTCTGACGAGCAGCACGGGACAGGTCACACAGGCCATCTTCGTCTTCACGAACATGCTGCGCAAACTGCTCGCAGACGAGCAGCCGCACTACCTCGCCGCCGTCTTCGAATCCGAAGTGCCGACGTTTCGACACGAGATGGACGTCGGCTACAAGGCCAACCGCGCCGAGATGCCCGACGAACTCACCTCGCAGATTCCTTTCATCATGCGCGTCTGCGAGGCCTACAACGTGCCCATCCTGAGCGTCCCCGGCTTCGAGGCCGACGACGTGATCGGCGCGCTCGCCGTGCAGGCGGCGGCCAGAGGGTTGCAGGCCGTCATCGTCTCGAACGACAAGGACATGTGCCAGCTTGTCCGCGACCCGCTCATCGTCTGCATGCGGCAGAATTCGCAGAACGTCAAACGCAAAGAACCCGTGCCGCCCATTGAGTGGTGCGACGAGGCGTGGGTCGAAAACAAGTTCGGCGTGCCGCCCGCGCAGATCATAGATTTGCTCGGGTTGATGGGCGACGCGGTTGATAACATTCCCGGCGCGCCCGGCATCGGCGCGAAGGGCGCGGTGCAGATCGTCAAACAGTTCGGCTCGATTGAGAACGCGCTCGCGCGCTGGGAAGAGGTCAAGCATAAAACCTACCGCGAATCGCTGCGCGACAACGCAGACCTCATCCGCCAGTCGCGCGAACTCGCCACGATCAAAACCGATGTCAACATCAAGCTCGACCTCGACCAACTGCGCGCCAAGCCGCCCGACCGCCTCGCCGCTTACAAACTCTTCCGCGAACTCGAATTTCAAACGCTCACGCGCGAATTCGCCGACGCCGCCGCCGGGCTCGAAGGCGTGGAGACGCACGCGCGCCGCTACACGCGCATCACGACGCGCGATGAACTCGACAACCTCGTGCGCAAACTCTGGGACGTGGATCATTGGAGTTTCGCCGTTGCCGATTCGACCCCGGCGGGCGCGGGGCAGCAGGGCGCGAGCCGCGATCAGGCCGCGCCCACGGGCGTCGCCATCTCTACGTCGGCGCACACGGCTGCCTTCGTTGATTTGGAAAATTTCGCGGGCGGACGGGAAACGGCTGTCGAACCCCTGCGCGACGTGCTCGCCAACGGCCTGCTCTCGAAGTCCGTCCACGATCTCAAGCGCGCCGTCGCGCTGCTCGCGCATTTAGGGATAGAGGTTGAAGGCGTCACGGACGACACTTTGCTTGCGGCCTACCTGCTCGATCCGATTCGCAGCAAGTACGATCTTGCAGACCTCGCGCGCGAGGCCGTCAACGCCGACGGCTGGACTGAGGAGACGCCCGAAGGCTGGACGGCGGCGCACTGGCGCGCAGCCGAAGCCGCCGACTATACCGTGCAGACCGCCGACGTGCTTCATGGCCGCATACTCGAACAGGGACTCGAAGCGATCTACACCGAGATCGAACTGCCGCTCGCGCCGCTGCTGCATCGCATGGAGCACGCGGGCTTGCGCGTGGACACGCAGGTGCTCGGCGAACTGTCGGCCTTTTTCGGCGCGGAGTTGGAGAAACTCACGGCGCGCATCTACACGGAGGCCGGGCGCGAGTTCAAGATCACTTCGCCCAAACAGGTCGGCGAAGTTTTGGAAGAGTTGAACATCAGTTCGGGGCGCAAGACCTCGACCGGGCAGGTCTCGACCAACCGCGCGGTGCTCGACGAACTCGCCTTGAAGTACGAACTCCCGCGCCTCATCATCGAATACCGCGAACTCGATAAACTCAAGACGACCTACACCGACGCGCTCCCCACGCTGCTCGGCGCGGACGGGCGCATCCACAGCCAGCTCAACCAGACCGTGACGGCCACCGGACGTCTCAGTTCGAGCGAGCCGAATTTGCAAAACATTCCCATCCGCACCGAACTCGGTCGGCGCATCCGCCGCGCCTTCATCCCCGATCCGGGCGCGGTCTTCGTCTCCGCCGATTATTCCCAACTCGAACTCCGGCTGCTCGCCCACATCACGCGCGACCCCGTCATGCTCGACGCCTTCCAGAAGGGCGAAGACATTCACACGCGCACAGCCCAGCTTGTCTTCGGCGCGAAGACCAAAGAGGAACTCAAAGAGAAACGCCGCTTCGCCAAGATCGTCAACTTCGCCATCGCCTACGCCGTCGAACCCTTCGGCCTTTCGCAGCGCGTCGGCATCTCGCGCAAAGAGGCGCGGCAGGTGATAGACGATTTTTACAAGACCTACCACGGCGTGCGCGAGTACATGGACAAGGTTCCCGCAGAGGCGCGCGAGCGCGGACTCGTGCGCTCAATTTATGGCCGCATCCGCCCGCTCCCGACCATCAACGACCGCAACGGCCAAATCCGCGCCCGCGCCGAACGCGAAGCCATCAACATGCCCATTCAGGGCACGGCCAGCGACATCGTGAAGATCGCCATGCTCAAGGTTGAAGACGCGTTGCGTCGCGAAAACTTGCAGGCGCGACAGGTGATGCAGGTGCATGACGAGTTGCTGATCGAAGCGCCGGAGGCGGAGGCCGAGCAGGTCGTCGCGCTGCTCAAGCGCGAGATGGAATCAGCCGTCGAACTCGACGTGCCCCTCGAAGTCGAAGCGGGCACGGGCAGCAATTGGATGGACGTGAAGAAGTAGCAAATCGTGAATCGCAGATCGTGAATAGATTCAGGCAGGTTCTCTCTATTTACGATCTACGATTTACGATTCACAAGTTATGTCTGAAGAACAGCAACCGAAAGATGAGAGCGACGCGAGCGGGCGCGTGGTCTATAGCCGCCTCCCTTCGGCGGAGGAATCGGCGCGGGCGGAGGAACAGCGTCCGGCGGCGGGCGCGGTCAGCTTGCCCTCGTTCGTGCGCGAGCCTCTTGCGCCCACCCTGCCGACGCTCCTCGTCGCGTTCGTGTTGCTCGTCCTGCTGGTGTTGGGTCTCGGCTATTCGAGCGTGAATAGGGTGGAGTCGGTGAGCGAGGAGGTGCAGCGGCGCGACCAGCAGTTGGCCGACCACACGCAACTGCTGAACAACCTGCGCAGCGCGCTCGCGCAACTCGACACCGAAGCGCGCGAACGCGGCACGCGCGAGCGTGAGGGCGGCTTCATCAACCCGTTCGACCTGAAACTGCGGCGCGCGCGCGGCGAAGTGGAACAGCAACTCTATCTCTTCGATCATCTCCCGTTCGCGCAGGACGAGCGCGGCAAGGCGTTTCGCGCGGACGTGTTGAAGTACATCGAGAGCACGAAGGACGCCGAGCAGTACACCATCGAGGGCTTCAAAAACTTCCGCCCCGTCGAAGCGGGCATGGAAGCTTTCTTCGGCCAGATCAACAGAGCGCAGGAGGATTTGCAGCGGCAACGCCTGATGTTGTCGAACGAATCAGCGCGGCGCATCCGGTTGCTGACGTGGATCGCCGCGTTGTTCAGCGCGCTCATCGCGGCGGCGACGATCTGGGAAGTGCAGCGGCGTTTCCGGCAGATGCGCCGGAGCCTCGAAGAGTCGCGGCGCGAACGCCTGTTCAGTTCGCAGATGCTCGAAGGCATGGTCAGCGCGGTGGCAGCGATTGACGGGCGCGGCGCGCTGCGCAGCGCGAACGCAGCCTTCTTCCGTCTCTTCCCCGGCGCGTCGGTGGGCGCGTCCGTCCACGCCGCCGCAACCGCGCCCGACGCCTCGCAGTTGTTCGCAACGGCGACCGGAGCGGAGCGCGCCGAGCATGTGACGTATCATGGCCGCTGGACTTTGAAAGACGCAGACGGCGAAGAACGCACGTTTGAGGTCTACGCGTCGCCGCTCGAAATTGATGGCGGGCACGGGCAGATCATGTCGCTCGTGGACGTGACGAAAACCGTCGCGACCGAAACCGAACTGCGCCACAAGGCCTCGCTCGCAGCCGTGGGGCAGGCGGCGGCGCAGGTCGCGCACGAGATTAAGAATCCTCTGGGCAGCATTCGCCTCGGCGTGGCGATGCTGCGCGACATGACGGAGCCGGGCGAAGCGCACGAGACCATTGACCTCGTCGAACGCGGCATTGACCACCTGAACAAGCTGACGGTTGACGTGACGCATTTTTCGCGCGAGAAAGAGTTGTCGCTCGAACGCACTAACCTGCACGAACTGCTCGACACCAGCCTCGAACTCGTCGCCGAACAAATTCGCGCCAAACACGCGCCCATCGAACGCCGCTACACCCCCGCGTCGCTCGACGGCGAACTCGACGCAGACCAACTGCGGCAGGTCTTCGTCAACCTGCTCGCCAACGCGCTCGACGCGGGAGAAGAGAACTCGCCCGTCTCGATCACGACCGCGCTCGTCGCCCGCCAGCCGGGCGGGAACGGCGACGGTGCGGGCGCGGGCGCGCCACGCGCGCGCATCACCATCGCGGATCGAGGGCGCGGCATGGACGCGAAAACCCGCGCGCGCATCTTCGAACCCTTCTACACCACCAAAAAACGCGGCACGGGATTGGGGCTTGCCATCGTCAAGAAGATCGTGGAACAGCATGGCGGCACGATTGCGGTCGAGAGCGAAGTGGGCGAGGGCACGCGCTTCCACGTCGAACTGCCGCTCAAGCAGAAGTAAGCCCGCCGCCTCCGCCGTCAGCCGAAAAATTCCCGCAGTTTTTTTCTCACCGCCGCCTGATTCCTTCCCGCTAAAAAATCCGCGTTAGTAGATGAAGGGATTTATTGGACGCTTGATCCCGTAGGCGGTGGGTCGAACATGGAAGGATGCCAGCCGCGACGGCAAAGGAAAGGATAAGGACATGTTGAACAAGATTCGTAATTTTACGGCAATCGCCGTCCTCGTCGTTTTGGGCTTCGCCACGTCGCACGCCAGCGCGGCCAGCGGTAAATCGGACAAGAGCAAGCAGACACCGACGGGCGCGCCCGTCCTGTGGCGCGAACCGGGCGACATCGCCGCGCTCGACCTGCTCGCAGGGCCGGGCGGCGAGGCGTTAAAGCCCGATCTCAGCAGCGTGACTTTCATCGAGGTCGTGCTCGGAGGTTATTCGACCAAGTATCGCGTGCGCGACGGCGCGGGGCGCGAGTGGGTGGTGAAGGTCGGCAAAGAGGCGCAGCCGGAAACCGCCGCCACCCGCCTGATGTGGGCTGTGGGCTACAACGCCGACATCACTTATCTCGTGCCGCGCGTGGAGATCAAAGGCAAGGGGACGTTTGAGAACGCGCGTTTTGAGGCGCGCCCGGCGGGCATCGAGCGTTTCGGCGAATGGGAGTGGGCGCGGAATCCTTTCGTCGGCAAGCGTGAGTTCAACGGGCTGAAGGTCTTGATGGTGCTCTTTAACAACTGGGATTTGAAGACATCGAATAACCGCATCGCGCACGTGCGCGGCGCGGCGGGCGCGGACGAACTACGCTACGTCGTCAGCGATCTCGGCGCGACCTTCGGCAAGACCGGCAATTTCATATCGCACAACCGCAACGTGCCGAAGGACTACGCGAAGACGGGATTTGTCGAGGGCACAGCGGGGCAGAAAGTCCGGTTCGACTACCACGGCAAGAGCAAGAGCGTGTTGGCCGACATCACGACGGACGACGCGAAATGGATCGGGTCATTGCTCGCGCGCCTCAGCGACCGCCAGATCGAAGACGCGTTCCGCGCGGCCAACTACGGGGCTGAAGACGTGACGCTGCTCGCGGGTGAAGTGCGCTCGCGGATCAACGAACTCGTGAACTTAAAGTAACTCTGACTCAGAGCTAAGGCGCGGGGGGCAGGTCGAGCGACCTGCCCCCCGCGCCGTTTTGTCCGGCCTTGCCCCGTGCGGCTCGCTCTGAGCAGGCGCGGGCGAAGACCGTTTAAGCTTGCCCCGCGTCGCGCCGCGCGTGAGCGGTCACGGCTTCGATAGCCCCTTCGTGCATCCGTTCGGGGCGAACGTAGAGCCAGTGTTTTTCAAACTCCTCGTCCGTCATCGCCGTCTGGGCGAGCCGCTCCCTGTTCTTCAACCACTGCTCAGCCCACTGCCGGAGTTCCGGGTCGCGGTTGAGAGCCATTCGCGCCGCGTGCATGTTGATAGGCGTGCTCATCTAAAAATATTCTCCTTCGATTAACCCGGCGAAGCATCGAGAAACTTCACCGGGCGCAAACTACTTCTTAGCCCGTCAGCGCAAAATGCGCGCGAACGCGGCGCGGGCGGCGGCGACGGTCTGGTCGAGCAATTCGTCGGTGTGGGCGAGGCCGATGAACCCCGCCTCGAATTGCGACGGGGCGAGATAGACGCCTTCGCCGAGCATGGCGTGGAAGAACTTGCCATACAGGTCGCGGTCGCTTTTGCCCGCGCTCGTCCAATCGGTGACGGCATCGCCCGTGAAGAAGGTCGTCCACATCGAGCCGACGCGGTTGGTAACGGTCGTGATTCCGGCCTCGCGCGCGGCCTCCGAAAGCCCGGCACAGAGGCGCGCCCCCGCGCGTTCGAGTTGCGCGTAGACGGACGCGTCGCGCAGGCGGCGTAGCGTGGCGAGACCGGCGGTCATGGCGAGCGGGTTGCCGGAGAGCGTGCCCGCCTGATAGACCTGCCCGGCGGGCGCGACGTGGTTCATGATGTCGCGGCTTGCGCCGTATGCGCCGACGGGCAGGCCGCCGCCGATGATCTTGCCGAACGTGGTGAGGTCCGGCCGGATGCCGAACAGCTCCTGGGCGCCACCACGGGCGACGCGGAAGCCGGTGATCACCTCGTCGAAGATGAGCAGGGCGCCGACCCGGTCGCACTCGGCGCGCAGCCCTTCCAGGAAGCCCGGCGCCGGCGGGACCAGGCCCATGTTGGCGGCCACGGGCTCCACGATGACGGCGGCGTAGCTGTCGTCGAGCTGCGGCACCACGTTGTAGGGCGCGACCACGGTGTCGGCCACCGCCCCGTCGGTGACGCCGGCCGACGCCGGGAGGCCCAGCATGGCCATGGCGGTGCCGCCGGCGACGAGCAG
>DASPJG010000309.1:0-4572 GCA_035628755.1 Pyrinomonadaceae bacterium | reverse complement strand
CAGTTCATCACGATCAAATCTTTCGGGATGTCGCCGACGAGTTCGGGATGGTTGAGCGCGATGTCGCCCCAGAACATGAGGCGGCGATTATAGGGCTGCAAAATTTCGCGTATGCGCCGCAGGTGTTCGAAATAGACCGCGCCCGCGCCGCGCGCACGCACCTGTTCGCGGCTCTGCCCCTCGCCGAGTTCAAACGTCTCGTCCGCGCCAATGTGAAAGAATTTGCCCGGAAACAACTCGTCGAGTTCTTTGTACCAATCGGCGACGATGCGGAGCGAGCCTGCCTGTTGCGGCGAGAGCAGGTCGCCGTAAGGCACTTCGGCCAGTTCGTTGTACTTCTCGAACTTGAGCGCCTTGTGCAGGTGGCCGAAGGTCTGCTGTTCGGGCACGAGTTCGATGTGATAGCGGCGCGCGTAAGCGACGAGTTCCCTGATCTCCGAGGGCGTGAGCGAGCCACCCTCGGGCGCGACGAGCGGGTGCGAGCGGCTGGCGAACGTGTGCTCCATGTAGAAGGAGTGCATGTTCATCTTGAAGGCGGCGAGCGTGCGCAGTTGTCGTTTGATGTATTCGACCGTGGGGACGGGGCCACGGCTGATGTCGTCCGACAGGCCGCGCCAGCGCATCTGAGGCCAATCCACGATTCGCACGCCGGGGATGCTTGCCCCGGGCGCATCGCCGCGCACGAGTTGCTTCAGGGTTTGCAGGCCGTAGAAAGTTCCCGCCGCCGTTTTACCCGCGACGACAACTTCGTCCGCGCTGACCGAGAGCACGTAGCCCTCTTCGTTCAAATCGGGCGGCGCGCTCATGTTCGCGCGCTTGAGCGCGGCTGCGACGGGCGCGAGATGCAGCGCGCCGATCAAGATCGTCCGACGCCTGCGCGGACGCCCGGCGGAGAGCGCGAGGCCGCCCGCCGTCTCGCGCACGTCGTTAATAAAATCATCCGCCGCGAAACGGTCGTCTGCGGCGCGCGCGTCCGCGAGCGCGAGGCGCACGTCGCGCGTCAGGCGAAACGTCTCGCCGGTCGGTGTCAGTTGTTTGGGCTGCGGGATGAGACGAATCTCGCCCGCTGCGTTGGCTGTCTGCGCGCGGGCGTCCGCAGCGGCGATGATGAACAGCAGGATGAGCGCGCCGCACGACGCACATAACAGACGCCGCGACGGCCTTCGTGATAGATTATTTGTCACTGTGATTTTTGCGAAACCCGACTTTATCCGAACGAGAAGACTTTTACTCGAAAACCGATGCGAATATCAATTAACGGCGGAGCGGGAGGTGGCGGCGCGTGTCTTTGATGCTTGAGGAGATCGCGGAGCAACCCGAAGCCCTGCGCCGCACGATAGAGGCGGAGCGCGGGAAGGTCGAACAACTCGGCGCGTTCCTGCGCGCGCGCGGCATCAACCTGATCGTGCTCGTGGCGCGCGGCAGTTCGGACAACGCGGCTCTGTTCGGTCGTTACCTGCTTGAAGTGGCGACGGGCATCCCCGTCTCTCTGAGCGCGCCCTCCGTTCACACGCTCTACGGCGCGCGCCTGAATTTGCGCCACGCGCTCGTCGTCGGCGTCTCGCAATCGGGCGAGGGCGAGGACATCAACCGCGTCCTTGAGAACGCGCGCGCGGGCGGCGCGTACACCGTCGGCATCACGAACGAAGCGAACTCCGCGATGGTCTCGCTCGTTGACGAGACGCTGCTCATGCACGGCGGGCGCGAGCGTTCCGTCGCCGCCACGAAAACTTTTACGGGGCAGATGCTCCACTTCCACATGCTCGCCGCCGCGCTCGCCAGCAATCGCGCGGAGCACACCGGCTATGCCGCGATCCCTGAAATGGCCGCGCGCGCGCTCGAACTCCGCGCGGCGGTGGAAGAGATCGTGGAGCGTTACGTGTTCATGGAGAACTGCGTCGTCGTCGGGCGCGGGCTGCTCTACGCCAACGCCTACGAGATGGCTCTCAAGTTGATGGAGACGTGCTATGTCGTCGCCGAGCGTTTCTCCTCCGCAGACTTCCTGCACGGCCCGCTCGCAATGGTCGAACGCCACTTCCCCGTCATCCTCTTCGCCCCGCCCGGCGTCACGCTTGAGAGCACGCGCACGCTCCTCGCGCGCCTCAAGGAACTGCGCGCCGACACGCTCGTCATCACCGGTGACGACGCGGCGGCGGCGGCCTGTACGCGCGCTTTGAAATTGCCCGTCGACATCAACGAATTTCTCGCGCCCATCCCCTACATCATCCCCGCGCAACTCTTCGCCGCGCTCCTCGCCTCCGCCAAAGGACTCGACCCCGACGCCCCGCGCTCGCTCTCGAAAGTGACGCGCACGCTTTAAGCTCTCGACCCGAACGGAGTTTGAGCCGCCTGCAAGTTGACGGAACTTGCGGGCGGCTCAAACTTGCCGCTCCGGCTCGTTAAATTAGCGACCGCAGGCGTTTCTCGCGCAACCGATTCTCTGCGCTAGGGCACGGACACGAGAAACACGTCCCACGCCCAACGCCCGACTCTCGCCCCGTTCGCGTCTCTCACTTTGGCGCGGTATCGAAACGCGTTGCCGTGCTCGTCCACTCGCTTCGCTTCCTTGTAGTCCAGATGCAGCGCGGCCACGTCCATCTCCGCCAGCGTGCGCAGTTCACCAGCCTCCGATACCCCGTTGTGGTTCGTGTCCTGCGTAATTTGCAACAAAATAAAGGTCGTCAAACAAATAAGGAGGGAGATACCTAAGTAGCGGCGTCGTGAGAATACGCTAACCATAGCTACATACCTTTCTCCGGTGTGGTTTGAACGGAATTTGCTATAACGTCGCGTACTTGTCTTAAGAAGCCAGCTTCATCCAAGTTTGTGAAAGCCTTAAACTTTTCAAACTTATCCAGCGGGTAAACGCGGCCTGTCCGCAACTCATAGCCGGTAATCAGGTGAAAAGGTTGCTCTTCTTCGACGCGTTTGAGAAAAAATAAGTAGCGCCTACCTACGCGGGGCATCTCTTGACCGGAGACTTCGTAGCGCACCATTCGACCGTTGGGGTATCGCACGCGCCCACCCTCGCGCTCAATGATGATTGAATTGGACGGGACAACTTGAGAAAAGTTGTCCCGCTTAAACACTTCGCTGATGCGGACGGTGAACTCAGAAAAAATGCTGATTTTGTCAGCAGACAAGTAAGCCTCTGCGTCAAGAACTTCACCGGTGACAACTACATTGCTACGCTCCGCCGGGAGCAAAGGCAATCCTACTTCCCAGTCATTAACAAGGTTTGCGCTGCTTCCATTAGGAGGAGTATTGAACACACCTATTGACTTTGCGCCACGGCCATTTTTTCTCTGTCTCTTTTCACGCTTCTTCGGGTCGTCCGGTTCGGGCGCGTCATAATCAGCAATCGGCCAGTGGCTATCATCGGCTTCGGCCTTCTGCTGCTGATGATGCGCCGCTGGTTGTTGATTCCGGCTGCGCAGGGCGGCCATCGCCGTCATGGTGACGACCGCAAGAGCGAATAAGAGCAGCAGCAATGTTTTCTTGTCGGTGTTCATAACTTGAATATTTCTCCCAAACGATGGCCTGACCGCAACTTCAATCCTTCCGGCCACATTTTCGGCCTCTGGCAGCTTTGCCTGTGGCGAAACGTATGTGTGGCGATTGCACTATCCGGCTCCTTTGCGCTTAGTCGCTTGACGTGAGGCTGACGAGACTAAGGTTATCGTCAGCGGCGATAGAGAGACGGGCGACGCGGGCGTGCCTGAGTTGCACGACGGGAAGACGTTCTCCGCCGATCACACAGCGGAGAAGGAGCGATGACGATGCTCCGCACGGCGCGGGAAAAAGAGAGGCCGGACGGCGTGCGCGCACGCTTCGCCGCCCGTCTCTCAAGGGTTGCGCTCAGTGTTGGATGTATTCGTGCAGCAGGCGCAGTTCGTCGCCCTGCTCGCTGAGTTCGACGCGCATGATGTCGCGCATGGCGAGCATGCCGACCCAGCGGTCGTCGCGCACGACGGGCAGGTAGCGCGTGCCGTGCTTCTCCATCAACTCCAAAGCCTCGTGCGGCGTGTTCTTGCAATCAATGACGGCCTTGATGGTGCTCATCACGTCGCCGACGCGCGTCGTCGCGGCGTCGAGTCCGGGCAGCACGACGCGGCGCAGGAGGGCGCGCTCGGAGAAGATGCCGCGCAGACGCCCCTCGTCGTCGAGCACGCAGGCCGCGCCGATGTTGCGGCTCGACAGGAATTTCGCAGCCTCAAGCGCGCTCGCCGATTCGCGCACGAAATACGGCTCGCGCTCGCGGATCACATCTCCAATGGTCATCATTTAAACCGTACCTCCGTCGAGATGCATGCAAATTGGGTAGGAACTGACAGTGTTGTAAATCTTCGCCGCGAGAAGATCAAGCATTTAGCTCTCACGAGCGCGCTTGTACAAATTTTCTCTACTCGAAGAGTGAGGCTTGCGCCGACGGGCGGCGAAACGTCCGGCGCGGCTCGACCTCTAACACGTCGGCGTGCCGGTTGAACCGGTTGCGCTCGCAGTGGAGATGAAACTGCTGTTCGATCATGCGCCAGTATTCGCCCTGCCCGCGCATGCGCTCGCCGAACTCGC
>DASPJG010000308.1:0-3854 GCA_035628755.1 Pyrinomonadaceae bacterium | reverse complement strand
CGTATTTGTGGACGAGTACGCCCGCGTCGTTGTAGTGATCGTAAGCGTTACCGGCGATGTGCGGGCGGCGGTCGCAGACGAGAACCCGCTTTCCGGCGACGCGTGCCAGCCGCTCGGCCAGCACGCTCCCGGCATAACCCGCCCCAACAATCAAATAATCAAACATTAATGCTTCTCTCATTCCTTCCTGACTTAGTCGGCTGCCGTCGCGCTGCTGCTGGCCGTCGCCGTGCGCGCCGCCACGCCCGGCTGCTTGGTCGTCACCGGCACGGGCTTCGACTGCTGCGCCGCCGCCGCGATTGTCGCGCGACGCGACGCCGCCACCTCGCCGATCAACTCGGCCATCTCGCCCCACGTCCGATCCCAAGAAATTTTCGCGAGAAACTCGTCAACGCGTGCGAGCCACATGGAGTCGTCCACGCGCTCGTCCATCCCGATCTCGGCGGCGGCTTTGACGAACTCCGCTGCGTCGTCTGCGATACGCACGAGTCCGAGTTTGCCGTAAGGGCGCACCACGTCGCGGATCGAAGTGGAGACCACGGGGCGACCGGCTGCCAGATATTCCGGCGTCTTCGTCGGGCTGATGAAGCGCGTCGAATCGTTGCGCGCGAACAGCAGCGCGGCCACGTCCCACCCGGCCAGATAGGCGGGCAGTTCCTTGTAAGACTTGCCGCCGAGATAATGAATGTTCGCCCGGCGCGGCAAGTCTTCCTCGTTGATCTTTACGACCGGCCCGATGATGACGAAGTGCCAATCGGGGCGCGCTTCGGAAATGGCGTCCAGAAGTTCGATGTCGAAACGCTCGTCAACCACGCCGAAGAAGCCCATGCGCGGGTGCGGTATGCCGGCCTGATCCGCCGGGTCTGCCATGATGTTGCGCGCCTGCGCGAAGTGTGCGCGGTCAATGCTCGACGGGAAGGCATAGACGTTTGCGTGCTGGTCGCGCTTGGCCTCGTAGAGGCTCTGCCCGCCCGTGAAGACGAGATCGGCGCGACGGAAGAGTTCGGCCTCGCGGTCGCGCAGAGAGCGCGGCGCGTTTTTGAAGGCCGAGAGTTCGTCCATGCAATCGTAGACGGTCGCCAGCGGTTTCAAGTGGCGCGTCCAACCGAGCGCCATCGGCGTGTAATACCAGAGCACGTAGTCGCGTATCTGATGTTCGGCGAACAGGCGATCAATCATCGCCTGCTGAATCGCTTCGACCGCCACCTCGCTCGACAATCCTTCGGGCAGGTGCGGCACGACGACATACACGCCGTCTTCGCGCTGGCTCACATCGAGCCGCGAAGGCCCTTGCCCGAAGATCGGTTCTTCGACGAAGAAGACTCTGCGCTGCTTCGCGCAACGACTCAACAGGTGTTGCGGTCTCTGATAAACGAAGTCCCACCGCAGGTGCGACAGGCACACCAGATCAGCCTCAAAATTTTGCATCGACTGTACGGGTGCGTTCGCCTGTACGGCGCGCGTCTGCTGCTGCGCCGTGCGCGTCTGCAAAGCGATGACGTTGCCGACTTCGTCCTTCAGGTTTCGTCCCGTAATCTTTTGCGTCGAAGTTTCACCCGCGAGTTCGAGGGGAAGATAATTTTTCTGATTGCGACTCATATTTCTCTCGTAACCTCTTTCCGAAAAATGGCACACGACGAAATCAAGACTTCGTCTTCTACCTTGCTGGAATATGTTCGACTCCGTTGGAGTAACCGAACACCTTGAATGTGGAAACTTAGCCTTAGCAGTTTCTACTGAGCATAATCGCTTTCAACAGCAAGCCTTATGCCCTAACACATCGGGGAATCGTGAGCGGTCAATGCGCTGGCACTGAACCTGTAATTACGGGGGAAATGAATCTCAGGGAAACACTGTTACGCTTATTATTCAACTCATGCAAACGCACGCAAATGATATTTATTGTACGGAAGACGAACGTCGAAACAATCACCATCATATGTTTTTTCAACGCTTCGTTTTTATCAACACAGGTTTAAGTCGAGACGAGCGCGCTTCTGTCTTCCACACTAAGAGTGTTTTTTAGACTAAAAGAAAGGTGAGCCGTCATCTCTGGCGTACCCACCTCTCTTGTCCCCCCCTATGTTCGTTAAAGCCGCTTAAGTTTTCGACTCACACCATCAAGCTCGTCATGTCTCTCTGAGAACCTCGAGTCGATCAAAAATCGCTTTCATCCATCCGGCGAAAACTCTCCAGTGAACCACCGACCAGAGCCGCTTGACCTCATCAGAAGATCACTAACAGACGCACCCGCCACCCTGAATCGCTCCGGTCAATTTCTGTTTTTAGTCTTCGTTAAGTTGGTCACGATTATAGGCTTTACGCAAGGTAGGGTCTGTACGCGTTCGTACTAAATTTATGGAAAAAATGTGTTGGTTGTGAGCCTTAAAAATCCATTGAAGCGCTGGTAATAACGATTGAAATTTACCCTTGTTATGTGTGTCCAAGACGACATAAGTATGTCAAATTTTTGTACCTAATCGTACAGACGGGGGCTTTCGTGACACTTACAATGCGCTTAATCTATGCGTGAAAGAGCCTCCTCTTTCGGGGTTGCGGGCTCAGGGAAGAAGCCCGCAACCCTCTTCAAAAAGTTGAAGGGTTCCAGATATAAACTCTCTGTTCGCCCTCTACCCGGATTGTAGAACCTCGTCGGATACTGCATTGTCCGGGCGAACTCCCGCATCAGGAGACTTCAAAAATGAGTCGGCGAATTAATACAACGGCGACGATCCTCGTCGCCGAGGATGACGAAGACAATCGCTTCACTCTGAAGATACTGTTGGAGATGCGCGGCTATCGTGTGTTGACGGCTGCGAACGGTCACGAAGCGATGGATGTCGCCGAGCGCGAGCATCCAGACCTCGTCTTGATGGACTTGCGCATGCCGGTGCTGAACGGTCTCGCCACCACGCGCCAACTGCGCCAGCACAGCGACGTGCGTTTGCGCCAGACCCCCGTCCTCGCACTTTCGGCCTACGACCCGGCGCAGCACCGTGCCGTCGCCATCGCCGCGGGCTGCAACGACTACGTGACCAAACCCATTGACTATGATCGTCTGGAGAAATTGATCGAAACTTTCCTGCCCGCCCCCACCGGCACTGCGCTGCCGGACGCCCCGATGGCGGCTGACACTCTCTACGTGTAAACCATCCAACCGGGCAAGTTCCCCTTCGCTCGCCGATGCGATGTCGCAACCGGATCAGGTGCGACACGCGCCCATCGCCGGAGTACGCGGCGCTTCGTTAATCTATTTGTAAATCGAAGCTGTTGTACTTCAACTTCGCGTCGCCTGAACGGATTCAGGCCGCGTGCCGGTCTGCGAGTTGTATTGCGTAGTGCGCGGCTTGACGGAACTATGATTGAGCCGCGCGAAGAAATGATTTGATGATGGAAAGCCCGGTCATAGCAGGACACGTTCTGTACGTCGAAGATCACGACGACACGCGTGTGCTGATGACGGTTATGTTGGAGCAGGCGGGATTTAGAGTGACCTCGGTCGAGACGGGCGCGGGTTGTCTTGAACTGGCGCAGAAGAGCGGTCAACGATTCGACCTCTACCTGCTCGACCACACCTTCCCTGATGCCTCCGGCATCTCGCTCTGCGAGTTGCTTCGCCGGTTCGACCCGACGACCCCGATCCTCTTCTATTCATCGCGCGCCATGCCTCAGGAGAAGGAGGCGGCCTTGAGAGCCGGGGCGCAAGACTATCTCGTTAAGCCGAACGACCTCTTCCACGTCGCGCGGCACGTCGCGAAGTGGATCAAGTCGAACCGTCAACCGGAAGACCCGGCATGACAGGCGCGGCGGTCGAAGCCATAACAGCCTTTCACCGGCGACCTTCAAGATACGAG
>DASPJG010000307.1:0-5407 GCA_035628755.1 Pyrinomonadaceae bacterium | reverse complement strand
ACTGGTGTTTGGTTTAACTGCCATGCTCCTCGCTAATTCCGCTTGCGTGCGCAAGGACGGCGGCCCGACCGCCTCCAACGACACCGGCCCGATCAAGGTCGGGGTTTACGGAGATTTGTCGGGGCAAACTTCGAGCTTCGGGCAGTCGACCAAAAACGGCGTGCAGATGGCCGCTGACGAAATCAACAAGGCGGGAGGCATCAATGGCCGTCAAATTCAACTTCTTATCGAAGACGATCAGGGGCAACCGGCGCAGGCCGCCACGGTCGCAACCAAGCTGGTCAATCAGGACAAGGTAGTCGCGCTGCTCGGCGAGGTCGCTTCGACCAACAGCCTCGCCGCCGCACCGAAGGCGCAGGAGGGCAGAGTGCCGATGATCACGCCCTCTTCGACGAACCCGAAGGTGACGCAGGTGGGCGACTACATCTTCCGCGTCTGCTTCATTGATTCGTTTCAGGGAGCGGTCATGGCGAAGTTCGCCGCCAACACTCTAAAGGCGAAGACCGCCGCGCTGCTTGGCGACGTGAACTCGGACTACAGCAAGGGCATGTCGCAGTATTTCGAGGAGCAGTTCAATAAACTCGGCGGGCGCATTATCATGCGGCAGTCGTACACGCAGACCGACCCTGACTTCAAAGGCCAACTGACCTCAATCCGCGCCGCCAACCCCGACGTGATTTTCGTGCCCGGCTATTACGGGCAGGTCGGCGTTATCGCCAAGCAGGCCAAAGAACTCGGCATCGACGCTCCGCTGCTCGGCGGCGACGGCTGGGACGCCCCGCAGTTGTGGGAACTCGGCGGCGAAGCCCTGCGCGGCTCGTACATGGCGAACCACTATTCGATTGACGACCCGTCGCCCGCGATTCAGAAGTTCGTGGCCGACTACAAAGCCCGTTACAACGGCACCGCGCCCGACGCCATCGCCGCGCTCGCCTACGACGCGATGCAGATTCTCGGCGACGCCATCAAGCGCGCGGGAACCACCGACGGCCCGAAACTGCGCGACGCCATCGCGCAGACGACCAACTTCCCCGGCGTCACCGGCACGATCACGATCAACGACCAACGCGACGCCGTCAAACCCGCCGTCGTGCTCAAACTCGAACCCACGGGTCGCAAGTTCGTCTATGTCGAGACGATTCAGCCGGAAGGCATGACCGCCACGACGGGCAGTTCGCCCGCCGGTTCGGCCTCGCCGCTGACCGCCGCCTCGCCCGGCACGACCACAGACCCCGCGACCGGCAACGCCAACGCGAACACCGGCGCGGCCACCAATGCGAACACCGGCGCGAATGCCAACGCGCGCGCCACCCCGTAGGCGATCAATCAGGTTTGTTATGGACACTTTCGTACAGCAACTTATTAACGGCCTGACCATCGGCTCGATCTACGCCCTGCTCGCGCTCGGCTACACGATGGTCTATGGCATCCTGCGCCTGATCAACTTCGCCCACGGCGACATCTACATGGTCGGCGCGTTCGCCGGGTTCTTCATCGCGCACGGCCTCGGCTTCGCCGCCGAACCCTCGCTCCTCGGCTTCGGCATCACGCTGCTCGGCTCGATGCTGGTGGCCGCGCTTATCGGGATGGCAATCGAGCGTTTCGCCTATCGCCCCGTGCGCAAGTACGCGCGCATGACGACGCTCATCACGGCCATCGGCGTCTCGCTGCTGCTGGAGAATCTGGGCGTCGTCATCTTCGGCGGCGCGCCGCGCTCCTTTCCGCAACTCCTGCAAAACCAGAACTACACGCTCTTCGGCAACGCCGCGATCTCGAAGTCGCAGATTCTCATTTTCACCGTCTCCATCGCGCTGATGCTGCTGTTGCAGTGGATCATCTACCGGACGAAGGTCGGCACGGCGATGCGCGCCGTCTCTTTCAACCTCAACTCGGCGAAGTTGATGGGCATCAACACGAACCTGATCATCGCCTTCACCTTCGCCCTCGGCTCCGCGCTGGCGGCGGCGGGCGGCGTGCTGACGGCGCAGTACAACCCGCAGATTTACCCGCTCATGGGCATCATCACGGGGCTGAAAGCCTTCGTCGCCGCAGTGCTCGGCGGCATCGGCAACATCCCCGGCGCGGTGCTCGGCGGGCTGCTCATCGGCGCGGCTGAAACTTTCGTCGTCGGCTACGGGCAGAGCGTCGGCATCCCTTCAACCTACCGCGATGCCGTCGCCTTCTCGATCCTGATTCTCGTGCTCTTATTCCGCCCGGCGGGCTTGCTCGGCTCGACCGTGCAGGAGAAAGTTTAAGAAAGGATGGGGCTGCCCGCGCGCGGAAGCCGCAACGGGGTTTTGCCATTTTTAACCTGACGTTCAACCCCGCGCCCTCCGTCGTCTGAATCTATGCCAACCTTCGTCAAGAGGCTCCTCTTCGCGGTGCTTGTCATCGGGATGCTGTTAGGTCTGAACGCGATGTTGAGCACCGAGGGGCTGTTCGGCTTCGGTCTGGATGATTATTACGGACGCCTGCTGACCTTCATCGGTATCAACATCATCCTCGCCGTCTCGCTCAACCTGATCAACGGCTTCACGGGGCAGTTCTCCATCGGCCACGCAGGCTTTATGGCAATCGGGGCTTACGCCTCCGCTTACCTGACGGTCTACCACGCGCCCGGCTGGGAGGCCGCCCTCGCCGGAATGGTCGGCGCGGATGTGGCGCACGTGCTGATCTTCATGCTGGCGATCCTCGTCGGCGGCCTCGTCACCGCGCTGGCAGGTTTGGTCGTCGGCATCCCCTCTCTGCGCCTGCGCGGCGACTACCTCGCCATCGTCACGCTCGGCTTCGCGGAGATCATTCGCATCGTCATCCTCAACATTGACAAGGTGGGCGGCGCGACCGGCCTGACCGTGCCCGGCTACACCAACTTCGTCTGGGTCGGCGTCTTCGCCGTCATCACCGTGGTGGTCGTGCATAACATCGTGCGCTCCGACACGGGGCGCGCCCTCGTCTCCATCCGCGAGGACGAACTCGCCGCCGAGGCGATGGGCATCAACACCACCCGCTACAAGGTGCTCTCGTTCGTCATCAGTTCAGCCTTCGCCGGGATCGCGGGCGTCCTGTTCGCACACTACAACAAGTTTCTGAGCACCGCCGATTTCACCTTCCTCCGCTCGTTTGAGATCATCATCATGATCGTGCTCGGCGGCATGGGTTCGATCACGGGGGCGATCCTCGGCGCGGCGGTCATCACCATCCTGCCCGAAGCCTTGCGCCAACTCCCGACCATCGCCCTCTTCGGGCAGGAGTTCAACTTCGCGGACTTGCGCCTCGTCATCTACGCCGCGCTCCTCATCATCATCATGCTGACGAGGCCGCAGGGCGTGCTCGGCACGAGCGAATTCGGGATGAGCTGGCTGCGCCGCGCGCAAAAGCGTCCGGCGGGCGATGATGCCGTCGGCGCGGACGTGGGCGTGTCCATTGCCGAGCGCGACGCGCCGAAGACCGATCCGGTTAAAGAGGTGGAGAACAAATGAGCGGCGCGCCAGAAAACGACGCTGTGAGAGCGACGAAGGAAGACTCGATCCTGACGGAAGCCGCCCGCACCGCGCGCAGTAGCGGCGGCGATGCGCGTGCGAACGGTGGCGCAACCCTGCGCACGAACAAATGCACCATCCGTTTCGGCGGCCTCGTCGCCGTCAACGAACTGGACATGAACGTGCGCGAGGGCGAAATCTACGGCCTTATCGGGCCGAACGGCGCGGGCAAGACGACCATCTTCAACCTGCTGACCGGCGTCTACAAACCCACCTCCGGCGAGATTCACTTTCAGGACAAGCGCATCGACGGCCTGCGCCCCTACGAGATCGCCAGCCGCGGCGTCTCGCGCACGTTCCAGAACATACGCCTGTTCCCCAGCATGTCCGTGCTCGAAAACGTGATGACGGCCTGCCACATCCATGCCAAACAGTCGCTCTTCGACGCCGTCGTGCGTTCGCCGCGCTTCGAACGCGACGAGGATGAGCACCGCGACTACTGTCTGGAGTTGCTCGGCATCTTCGATCTCGCGCGGTATAAGGACGAGGGCGGGACGAGCCTGCCTTACGGCAACCAGCGGCGTCTGGAGATCGTGCGCGCGCTGGCGACGCGACCGAAACTGTTGCTCCTCGATGAACCGGCGGCGGGCATGAACCCCTCCGAGGCGATGGACTTGATGGAGCTGATCCGCAAAATACGCGACCGCTTCGGCCTGACTATCCTGCTCGTCGAACACAACATGAAGGTCGTGATGGGCGTGTGCGAGCGCATTCAGGTGGTGGATTACGGCAAGTCCATCGCGCTCGGCCTGCCCGAACAAATCAAGAACGACCCGAAAGTGATCGAAGCGTACCTCGGAGATTAAAGGTTTTTGCTCTGCGGTGTGGCGCGCGATTTCAGACGCGAATTTTTCATCATGCTTACTCTCGAAAATATCTCTGTCAACTACGGCGCGATAGAAGCGCTCAACGGCATCTCGATGCACGTCGGGCAGGGCGAGGTCGTTACCCTGATCGGCGCGAACGGCGCGGGGAAGACCACGACGCTGCGCACCATCACCGGGCTGCTTTCGCCGCGCGCCGGGCGCGTGCTCTACGAGGACGAAGAAATCTCCGGCCTGCCCACGCACAAACTCGTCGCTCGCGGCATCTCCATGTCGCCCGAAGGGCGCGGCGTCTTCGCCAACCTGACGGTGCGCGAAAACTTGCAGATGGGCGCGTACCTGAAAAAGAACAAGCGCGAGATCGCCGAAGACATGGAACGCGCCTACACGATGTTTCCGCGGCTCAAGGAGCGACAGACGCAGAAGGCGGGCACGCTCTCCGGCGGCGAACAGCAGATGCTGGCGATGGGGCGCGCTCTGATGTCGCGCCCGCGCCTCCTGCTTCTCGACGAACCCTCGCTCGGCCTCGCGCCGCTCGTCGTGCACACGATCTTTCAGGCCATCGAAGACATCCGCAGCAAGGGCACGACCATCCTGCTCGTCGAACAGAATGCCAACGCCGCGCTCCGCCATTCCAACCGCGCCTACGTTTTGGAGACGGGGCAGATCGTCATGGAAGGCAGTTCGCGAGACCTCGCCGCCGACCCGCGCATCAAAGAGGCTTATCTCGGCGAGTAGTCCTCTTGCGCCCGGCCACCTCCGTCCCGGCCTCACGCTTCCGCCCCTTCGCCCGCACGGCACGTTAAAGCGACGTTTCAAAGCGAGTTTGAGTAGAGGTAGAAGCCTTCAGCAATACGGATAGAGAGGACATGATGTGTGTGCTCTCTGCGTGCATTAGTTAATTCCTCAAGTCTTACCCGGCTTCAAAACTCCCGTCAGTCGTTCAGAGACGCACGCGCCGCCGCGATGGCCTCGGCCACGCGCGCGGGCGACGTGCCGCCCGCCTGCGACTTCGTGGCGAGCGTCTGTTCGAGCGAGAGCGCG
>DASPJG010000306.1:0-3892 GCA_035628755.1 Pyrinomonadaceae bacterium | reverse complement strand
TCGCCTGCGCGACGAGCGATTTGAAGTCTTCAACACGAAGGACGGCCTCGCCTCGAACATCGTGATCGGGGCGCACGAGACGGGCGACGGCGCGCTCTGGTTCGGCACGCTCGGCGGCGGGCTGGCGCGCTTCAAGGACGGCAAATTCAAGCCTGTCACCTCGGCGGCGGGACTGGCCGACGACACCATCACGCGCGTGCTCGAAGACGACGCGGGCAACTTCTGGATGGGCAGCACGCGCGGCGTGTTGCGCGTGAGCCTGAAAGATTTGAACGACTACGCGGACGAGCGCGCGAGGTCTGTCACCTGCGTCGTCTACGGCAAGGCTGACGGGCTGCCTTCGATTGATTGCAGCGGCGGCACGCAACCTGCTGGCTGGCGCACGCGCGCCGGGGCGATGTGGTTTCCGACGGCGCAGGGCGTCGCGGTGCTTGACCCGTCGCGGCTGACGCGCAATGAAGTTCCGCCTCCCGTCGTCATCGAGAATCTGGTTGTTGACCGCTCGCCGGTCGCGCTCGCGGACGGCTTGCGCCTGCCGCGCGGGAGTCGCGCCGTCGAGTTTCATTTCACGGCTCTGAGCTTTGTCGATCCGTCAAAGGTCAAGTTTCGTTACATGCTCGAAGGCTTCGACGCCGACTGGGTGGAGGCAGGCGCGCGGCGCGACGCCTTCTACACAAACCTGCCGCCGGGCAGCTATCGCTTCCGCGTCCTCGCCGCCAATGACGACGGCGTGTGGAGCGACGCAGGCGCGATGCTCTCGTTCACCCTGCCGCCCTACTTCTACCAGACGCGCTGGTTCTATCTCGTCGCCGCCATGTTGACGGCTGGCGCGATGTGGGGCGTCTACCAGTTGCGCGTGCGGCAGTTAAAACACGAGTTCGTCGCCGTCTTGGAGGAGCGCAATCGCATCGCGCGCGAACTGCACGATTCGCTGGCGCAGGGCTTTACGAGCATCTCGATCCATCTGGAAGCCCTGAGCGCGAAGATGGGCGCGCCGCACGATGCCGCGCGCGAGCATCTGAATCAGGCGCGCCTGCTCGTGCGCAGCAGTCTTGCGGAAGCGCGGCGCACGGTGCGCGACCTACGCTCGGAGTTGTTGGAGGCGGGCGATCTCGCCGCCGCGCTCTCGCAGGTGGCAGGGCAGTTGACCGCCGGAACAAACGTCTCGGCGCAGGTAACGGTGGCGGGCGCGTCGCGGCATCTGCCCGAGCGGGTCGAGAGCAATCTGCTGCGCGTCGGGCAAGAGGCTTTGACGAACGCCGTCCGCCACGCGGGCGCGCGCACGGTTCGGGCGCGGCTTGAATACGGCGATGGGCAGGTGTGGCTTCGCATCGAAGACGACGGGCAGGGCTTCGATGTCCACACGACCGGCGCGGCCTCGAACGGCGGCGGCTTCGGCCTGCGCGGGATGCGCGAACGGCTCATTCGGATCGGCGGCACGCTCTCGGTCGAGAGCCTTCCCGGTCGCGGCACGAAGATCACGGCCACCGTCCCGCTCGGCGAAAATGGGAACGAAGAATGACGCGCGCAATTCATAAGCGACTATCAAACCCCGCTTATTTCACCTTTGCGCCTTTGCGTGAGGATAGTTTTCACGCAAAGGCGCAAAGGCGCAAAGAAATGATTTGTAGTCTTGATATGCGATGTAGGGTGGAACGTGGGAAGGGTTGAGTGATAGTTTGAAGTTTGGAATTAACTTATGACTGAACAGGCAAACACGAACGGCGCGCAGATACGCATTCTCATCGCGGACGACCACCCGTTCTTTCTCGACGGGCTGACGGCCAACCTCGAAGCCGAGCCGGACATGAAGGTGGTCGCGCGCGCGGCGGACGGTCGGCAGGCCGTCGAGTTGTGCCGCGCACACGCTCCCGACGTGGTCTTGATCGATCTCCGCATGCCGGTGATGAACGGCGTCGAAGCGATCCGCGAGATCGTCGTCTGCTCTCCCGACAGCCGCATCATCGTCCTCACCACCTACGACGGCGACGAAGACATCCACCGCGCGCTCAAGGCCGGGGCGAAGTCATACTTGCTCAAGGACGTGTTCCGCGAAGAACTTCTGTCGGCCATCCGCGAAGTGCATAGCGGGCGGCGGCACATTCCGGCGCAGGTGGCCGGGCGACTCGCCGAGCGCGCCTTCGCCGACGAGTTGACCGAGCGCGAACGCGAAGTGCTGCGGCTCATCGCGGGCGGCAAGTCGAACCGCGAGATCGGCTCCGCGCTTTCCATCGCAGAGGGCACGGTGAAAGCGCACGTCAACAGCATCCTCAACAAACTCAACGCCAACGACCGCACGCAGGCCGCCATGATCGCGCTCCAGCGCGGCCTCTTCCGCTTCGACTAAATCCCCGCTTCCTACACCTCACGTCTATATCGAAAGTTTACCCGCACGTAGGACTTTTGCCCGATGCGGAGACTTCCGCCCGCAATCTACAATCCGAGGCGTTGAAAAGCATCTCCCGCACTCTTTCTTAAACAGCCGGACGGAGGAACACTCTTGTCAGCACGTCTCATGTCTTCCCGCACGACTCTTCTCCGGGGCGCGCCCCCGCGTCACCAGCACGCGCGCCTGCTGGAGTTGCTCTACCTCGCCTGCGCGCTGCTGCTCGGCGCGCTGCTCGCCGCGACGACGCTCGCCGCCGCGCCCCTTCCGCAGCCACACGCTCGCCAGCGGGACGAATCCCGCCAGCAGCATCCACGGGCGATGTCGAGCGTCATCCGTGTCGCGCCTCCCGCTGCCGCCGGGTCTAACTTGAAGTAAGACACCGGCCATTCAATCCATTCCGTCAACTCAACAAAGTTTTCGTCAAAGGAGTCTGAAATTTTGAACCGAATTAAGCATCCCCTTGTTGTTATCTCGATCATGTTGTCTTTCGTCGCCCTCTCGGTCGCCTACAACCGCACGGGTTCGGCGCGCCCGGCCGTCGGAAGTGAGTTGTTGAAACTGCACGGGCAGGACGCGGGCGAGGCGCATCATGATAGAGACTTGTCCCAACCTCTGGCGGCTACCGGCGCGTTCGTTGAAGAGGCGCGCCTGCTCGCCGACGACGGCGCGAGCCAGGACAGCATGGGCTTCAGCGTCTCGGTCAGCGGCGACACGGCGGTCGTCGGCGCGCCCGCCGATGCGGTCAACTCGAAGAACCGGCAAGGCTCCGCTTACGTCTATGTGCGCACGGGCACGACCTGGACGCAGCAGCAAAAACTCACCTCCTCGGATGGCGCGGCCAACGACGAATTCGGCTACTCGGTCGCCGTGGCGGGCGACACCATCGCCGTCGGCAGGCACAACACGCAGGTCGGCTCAAACCGCACGCGCGGCGCGGTCTACATCTTCAAGCGCACGGGCGCGACGTGGACGGAGCAGCAAATCCTGACCGCGAACGACGGGGTGGAAGGCGATGTCTTCGGCTCAAGCCTCGCGCTTGAGAACGACACGCTCGTCGTCGGCGCGCTGCAAAAGAACATCGGCTCTAACTTCTTTCAGGGCGCGGCCTACGTCTTCACACGCAGCAGCGGCGGCGCGAGCTTCGCGCAGCAGGCGAGACTCACGGCAGACGACGGCGGCTTCGCAGACTTCTTCGGCCACTCGGTCGCCGTCTCGGGCGACACGGCCATCGTCGGCGCGGTCGGCCTCGCGGGCGCGGGCGCGGCTGGCGGGCGCGGCTGGGTTTACGTCTACGTGCGCTCGGGCGCGGCGTGGACGCAGCAGCAAAAACTTTTAGCTTCTGACGGCGCGTCCGGCGACGCCTTCGGCTTCTCGGTCGGCATCAGCGGCGACACGGCCATCATCGGCGCGCGCGCCGACGTGGTCGGCTCTGCGGGCGAGGTCGGTTCGGCCTACATCTTCACGCGCGCGGGCGCGGCGTGGACTGAACAGCAGAAACTCACC
>DASPJG010000305.1:0-5846 GCA_035628755.1 Pyrinomonadaceae bacterium | reverse complement strand
GGCCGAGGTGCTGCACGCGGGGGCGGCTCCCGTGCTCGTCGTCAGAGAAGGGGGGCGCGAACATTTGATCCCGCTTGCCGCGAGCATCTGCGTCGAGATCGACACGGAGGCCAAGCTGATTCGAGTTGACCCGCCCGAAGGACTGCTTGAGTTGTAGATTGCGAAATGCCGGAGGCGGATTTGGCAGACAAGCTGATCCGCAGACCGAAACTCCGCACGCAGCAACCGGTTGCCATGCGCGTTGACATCATCACGATCTTCCCGGACTACTTCCGCGCGGTGTTTGATTACGGGATCGTGCGGCGCGCGGGCGCAGCCGGTCTGGTCGAGATCAAAACGCACGACCTGCGCGGCTGGACGACGGACAAGCACCGCATGGTTGACGACCGCCCGTTTGGCGGCGGCGACGGAATGGTGTTGAAGCCCGAACCGATCTTTGCAGCCGTGGAATCTCTGACCGGCGCGCGCGAAGCGGCGGAACTCGCGGGCACGGGCGTGCGCGTCGTCTTGCTTTCGCCGCAGGGTCGCGTCTTCGACCAGAGGGTCGCGGAAGAGTTGGCGGGCGCGAAACAGATCGTGCTCATCTGCGGTCGTTACGAGGGCGTGGACGAGCGCGTCGTCGAGATGCTCGTGACGGACGAAATCTCCATCGGGGATTACGTCCTGTCGGGCGGCGAACCGGCAGCCGTCGTGGTGGTGGACGCGATTGTCCGTCTGATACCGGGCGCGCTGGGGAGCGAGACTTCGGCGTCGAACGATTCCTTCTCCGACGGGTTGCTGGACTTTCCGCATTACACGCGCCCGCCGGAGTTTCGCGGTCGTCGCGTACCGGAAGTTTTGCTCGGCGGCAATCACGCCGGGATCGCGCTCTGGCGCAGGCGCAGGGCATTGCTCAAGACGCGCCGCAACCGCCCCGATCTGTTGGAACGCGCCGCGCTCTCGGAAGCCGAACGCGCGTGGCTCGAAGCGAGCGAGCCGGAAAATTTTAGCGACGAGTAGCGAGTCGCAAACGGCGAGGCCGAAAGCCTCACTGCCAACTCGCCGCCTGTCACACGTCACTTTGTCACCTTTCATAGTTTGGAGTGTTAGCCATGAACCGTTTAGATGCTGTCGAAAAAACTCAGATGAATAAGACCATCCCGGACTTTCAGCCGGGAGACACGGTGCGCGTCCACGTGCGCGTGAAGGAGTCGGAGACGAAAGAGCGTTTGCAGGTCTTTGAAGGACTCGTCATCGCGCGCAAGGGCGGCGGCGTGCGCGAGACGATCACCGTGCGCAAGATCAGCTTCGGCATCGGCGTCGAGAGAATCTTTCCGCTGTACGCGACGATTGTGAAAGACATCGAAGTGATCAAGCGTGGCCGGGTGCGCCGCGCCAAGCTCTACTACCTGCGCAACCTGCGCGGCAAGGCCGCACGCATCCGCGAGCGCGACACGCGACCCACCAGCAGCAGCCAGGTTCAGGCCGCCGCTGCCGCCGCCCGCAAGAACAAAGCGTAAAAAAGCCGTAAATCGTGAATCGTCAATCGTAAATAGAGAAAAACTGCTTTCTTCTATTTACGATTGACGATTCACGATTTACGAGGTCTTTATGGTTCGTCAAAAGCGCGTCTC
The DNA here is from genome assembly GCA_035628755.1 of Pyrinomonadaceae bacterium. Classification (GTDB taxonomy): domain Bacteria; phylum Acidobacteriota; class Blastocatellia; order Pyrinomonadales; family Pyrinomonadaceae; genus JAIVJZ01. The sequence goes on along the minus strand of DASPJG010000305.1, from coordinate 4,233 downwards.
CGAGATTTGCACGGCGTTTGAGGACGAGGCGCGTGTGCGCGGCCATCGGATGATCGCGGGAGTTGACGAGGTGGGGCGCGGGGCGTTGGCCGGGCCGGTCGTCGCCGCTGCCGTCATACTCAACCCGGATGCGCCGCTGCCGGATGGCCTCGACGACTCGAAGAAACTGACGGCCTCCGCGCGCGAGCGCATCGCCGGTGAACTCAAGGAGACCGCGCTCTGCTACGGCGTCGGCCTCATCCCGCCCGAAGAGATTGACAGCACCAACATCCTCATCGCCACGCGCCGCGCCATGTGCAGCGCGCTCGGCGAACTCCGCCCCTGCGCCGACTTCCTGCTCATAGACGCGCTGCAACTGAGAGAGGTCGAACTGCCGCAACGCGCCATCATCCGCGGCGACTCCATCTCCGCTTCCATCGCCGCCGCCTCTGTTATCGCCAAGACCTTCCGCGACGCGCTGATGCGCGACTACGACCGCATCTACCCGCAATACGGTTTCGCCGCGCACGTCGGCTACGGCACGCGCGCACACCTCGAAGCCCTGCGCACGCACGGAGCTTGCCCCATTCACCGCCGCAGCTTTCGCGGCGTGCTGCCCACGGCGGACGACGAGTAAGCGCGGCGCGACACTTTCAGACATCAAGAGCCGCGAGGCGATTCGTCAGGTGCGGTCGTTTGGCGCGGCGTGCTTTCCGCGCGGCGAGCGCGTGGGTTAAACTCGCGCGCGCAATTTTGCCCTCCTCAAAACTTCGCGCAGAGAGAGAGTGTGAACGGGAGCACCGGACTGCTTGCACATCGCGATTGACGCCCACTCGGTCGGCACGGGTTTGGCCGGCGTCGAAACTTACATCACGAATCTGATCGAGGCGTTGGCCGCGTCGGGCGAGGCGAACCGTTACACGCTCTACCTGACGAAGGCGGGAGCGGGGGCGCGCTTCGCCGGTCGCTGGCCGCACGTCTCCGTGCGCCGGATTTTGCCGCACACGCCTTTCCTGCGCATCCCCGTCACGTTCCCGTTCGAGTTGCGCCGCCACCCCGCCGACCTGCTTCACGTCCAGTTCACCGCGCCGCCCTTCGCCCCGTGCCCGGTCATCGCCACCATCCACGATCTCTCGTTCGAGCATTTGCCGGAGACGTTCAACCGCCGGAGTTGGATGCAACTGCGCCTCACGGTGCGGCGCACGGCGCGGACGGCGGCGCACATCATCACGTCTTCCGAGTTTTCACGGCGCGACCTGATCGAAACCTATAACATCGCGCCCGAACGCATCAGCGTGACGCTCGCGGCAGCCGCGCCGCACTTCCGCCCCGCGCCCGCCGACGCTGTGGCCGAAGTGCGGAGGAAATACGGCATCGGCGGCGACTATGTGCTGGCGGTCGGTTCGATCCAGCCGCGTAAGAATCTGGTGCGGCTGGTGCGCGCCTACTCGGACTTGCGCCGCCGACGTTCCCACGATAAGCTGCCTCAACTCGTTTTAGTGGGCAAACGCGCGTGGCTGTACGGCGAAACGCTACGTGCGGTGGAACAGTCAGGCGTCGCCTCAAACGTGATCTTTACAGGCTACGTACCCGAACGCGATTTGCCCGCGCTCTACACGGGCGCGCTCTGCTTCGTCTATCCTTCCTACTTCGAGGGGTTCGGGTTGCCGCCGCTTGAAGCCATGCAGTGCGGGGCGGCGGTCATCGCGGGCGACCGGACGAGTGTGCCGGAAGTGGTCGGCGACGCGGGGCTTCTCGTCAACCCGTTTGACGAGGACGCCATCGGCGCGGCCATCGCACGCCTCATTGACGACAGGGGGTTGCGCGACGCCTTGCGCGCGCGCGGGCGGGAACGTGCCGCGCTGTTCAGTTGGACGGAAACCGCGCGACAGACTTTGCAGGTCTACGAACAAGCGACAGGAGGAAGGGACGGGGGATGATCCGAAAGGACGCGGCATGAGAGACGAGGGATGAATAAGGCAACATCGCTTTCGCTTTGTTCATCCCTCATCTCTCATCTCTCGTCCCTGTGATCGCCCTCATCCCTCAACAGGATGCGGATAGCGATTCTAGGAACACGGGGCGTGCCCGCGAGCTACGGGGGCTTTGAGACTTTCGCCGAACAACTCTCGACGCGGCTCGTCGCGCGCGGCCATCACGTCACCGTCTACTGCCGCTCGCACTACGTCTCCCCGCGCCAGCTCGAATACAAAGGCGTTCACCTGAAAGTCCTCCCCACCTTCCGGCACAAATATTTCGACACCATCCTCCACACCTTTCTCTCCGCCCTGCACTCGACGACCGCGCGCTACGACGCCGCGCTCATCTGCAACGCCGCCAACGCGCCCTTCGCCCCCATCGTCCGTCTCGCCGGTACGTCCGTCGCCATCAACGTCGACGGGCTTGAACACAAACGCCGGAAATGGAACTGGCTCGCGCGCCGCTACTACCTGATCGCCGAGCGGCTCGCCACCGTCCTGCCGAACGAGACCGTGACGGACGCGCGCGTCATACAGGACTATTACATGGCGCACTACAACCACCCGACGACCATGATCGCTTACGGCGCGGAGGTCGAGCGCATCCCCGACCGTATGGCCGTGCGCCAGTGGGGCATCGAGCCGAACCGCTACGTGCTCTACGTCTCGCGCCTTGAGCCGGAGAACAACGCGCGCCTCGTCATCGAAGCCTTCAAGCGCGTGCGCACTTCGCACAAACTCGTCATCGTCGGCGATGCGCCCTACGCGCACGAGTACATCCGCTCGCTCAAAGATAGCGCGCGGCGCGACCCGCGCATCATCTTCACGAGCTTCGTCTTCGGCGACGCCTACCGCGCGCTGCAACAGAACGCTTACTGTTACGTCCACGCCACGGAAGTCGGCGGCACGCACCCCGCGCTCCTCGAAGCGATGGGCTACGGCAACTGCGTGCTCACGCTCGCCACGCCCGAAAACATCGAAGCCGTCGGCGAGGCGGGCATCCCCTACACGGACGAGAAAGACCTCGAAGAGAAACTCCAGCGCGTCTTGCGCGACGGCTCGCTCGTCAACTCCTACCGGCAGCGCGCGCAAAAGCGCGTGCGCGAGCACTACGACTGGGAGCGCATCGTTGACCGTTATGAAAACCTCTTCGCGCAGATGACCGGGCGGCCACTCGTCCACGAAACCGGCTTCGCGCCCGAAGCGTTGGAACACGTCGCCACGGAAGCGGGCGTCAGGAAACATTAAACCCTGCCGCGCGGTTTATCCCGCCGGTTTGCCCGCTCGATTGATGCTTTAATTCCTGTCCGCTGCTCGTAACATGAAGCTCCGCCTCCCGCAACTCATCTCCGCATTCGCGTGTGTGCTCATCTTGAGCGCGATGACGGCGGGCGCGCGTGCTCAGGCCGTCGCAGAAGCGCGCGCGAGCGTGGCCGTCCTCGACCTCGGCGAGACGGAGACTGGACGGCGCGTGGCCGACGAACTCGCCGCCGCGCTCGCAGAGCGTTCGCACTTCGATCTCGTCAACCGCGCGCAGGGTCGCGCCGCTGCGCGCGGCGTGGGCTACGCGGGGTCGCTCAACCTGACGCTCACGGAGGCGCGCGATCTCGGCGCGGCCATCGGCTGCGATTTTTATGTCACGGGCGAGGCGCAAACCTTGCGTCGCACGTCCACCGTGCGCCCCGATTATTTCGAGTCCTACGTCTCGCTCTTTCTCGTCAGCACGCAGACGGGGCGGCTTATCCTGTGGGAGCATTTCAACTCGGAATCCGCCGCGCCGGGCGAGGCGGAAAAGGCTCTCCTCGCGGAACTGCGCGCGCGCGCTGCGCGTTACGGTGAAATGATTGCGAAAGCGCAGACGGCGGAGAGAAGCGAGCGGCTGCTGGCGGCGCGCGAACGCGAGGCGGCGGGCGCGTTTGAAGACGTGCCGGAAGAAGGCAGCCCCGCCGCGGCAAACTTCCGCGCGCCGCAACCCTACCGGAGCCTGCGGCCATCCTATCCGGCGACGGCGGCGAGCGCGGCGGTCGAGGCGACCGTGGACGCGCTCGTCGAGGTTGACGCCGACGGCGAAGTCAAAGATATTGAGATCGTGCGCTGGGCTGGTTACGGCTTGAACGAAGCGGTGACGGCAACCGTGCGTCAACTGCATTTCCGCCCCGCCACGCGCGAAGGGCGCGCCGTTCCCGTCCGCGTCCTGCTGCGCTACAATTTCCGCCGACCCGCCGATGAAGCGAAGGGCAAGGGGTAAAAGTGAAGGGAGAAAGCTGATGCCAAA
>DASPJG010000304.1:0-2998 GCA_035628755.1 Pyrinomonadaceae bacterium | reverse complement strand
TCTTTGAACGGCGCGTTGCAGACGGCTTTGCGCGGCGGCGCGGTCTCCGGTCTCTTCGTCGTCGCGCTCTCGCTGCTCGGCGTCGCCATCCTGTTCGAGTTGGTGCGAACGTTTACCGACGTGCCCTCGACGAAGATTCCGCTGCTCATCGCGGGCTACGGCTTCGGCGCGTCGTTTGTCGCCCTGTTCGCGCAACTCGGCGGCGGCATCTATACGAAGGCGGCAGACGTGGGCGCAGACCTCGTCGGCAAGGTCGAAGCGGGCATCCCGGAAGACGACCCGCGCAACCCCGCCGTGATCGCAGACCTCGTCGGCGACAACGTGGGCGACTGCGCCGGGCGCGGCGCGGACTTGTTCGAGTCAACCGCCGCCGAGAACATCGGCGCGATGATCCTCGCCGCCGCGCTCTACAGTTCAAACCCCGGGTTCTTCACCGAGGGGCAACTGCTCGGCATCATTCTCTTCCCGCTCGTGGCGCGCGCCTTCGGGCTGGTCGCCTCGATCTTCGGCATCATGATCGTGCGCACGCGCGAGGAGGGCGACCCGATGGCCGCGCTCAACCGCGGCTACTACCTGACTTCCGCGCTCGCCGCCGTCGGGTTTCTCATCGCCACCTACTGGCTGCTGCGCCCGCTCGGCGCAAACGCGGGCGCGGCTTCCAGCGCATGGGTCTACTTTTTCCTCTGCGGCCTGATCGGCATCATCACGGCGATTCTCTTCGTGTTCATCACGCAGTATTACACCGAGTATCGCTATCGCCCCGTGCGCGAGATCGCGCAGGCTTCGCAGACCGGCCCCGCGACAAACGTGATCAGCGGCGTCGCCGTCGGTCTGGAGAGCACGGCGTTTCCGATCCTCGTCATCGCCGCCGCGATCATCAGTTCCTACTATCTCGGCACGGCGTCGGGGCTGAACAACGCGGGCTTCTTCGGCACGGCGGTCGCCACGATGGGCATGCTCGGCACGGCGGCCTACATCCTTGCGATGGACACCTTCGGCCCCATCACCGACAACGCGGGCGGCATTGTCGAGATGTCGCAACAGCCCGACGAGATTCGACGCAAGACCGACCGCCTCGACGCCGTGGGCAACACGACGAAGGCGCTGACCAAAGGTTATGCCGTCGGCTCCGCCGCGCTCGCCGCCTTCCTGCTCTTCTCCGCTTACCTCGACGAAGTGAAGAACTACGGCCTCAACCTCGGCACAGGGGGCTTAGGCTCGGCTGAAGCGGGTCGCGGCGCGGAACTCTTCGTCATCAATCTCGCCAAGCCCGAAGTCTTTATCGGCGGCCTGCTCGGCGCGATGCTCGTCTTCCTCTTTTCGTCGCTGGCGATCAAGGCCGTGGGCAAGGCGGCTTACGAAGTGATCCGCGACGTGCGCGCGCAGTTCAAAGAGAACCCCGGCATCATGGAAGGCACGTCGAAGCCGAACTACGGGCGCACGGTTGACATCGTGACGCGCGCCGCGCTCAAGGAAATGATCTGGCCGGGCATCCTCGCCGTGGGCTTGCCCATCGCCGTCGGCCTCATCTTCCGCGCGCTATTCTACGCGCAGATTGGGACGGACGACCGCACGAACAGCGTCGCCTCGCTCGTCGGCAACCCGCGTTACGCACATCTCGCGACGGGCGCGGAGGTGGTGGCGGGGATGCTGATGATCGGAACGATTGTCGGCATCCTGTTGGCGCTCTTTCTCAACAACGCGGGCGGCGCGTGGGACAACGCCAAGAAATATATCGAGACGGGCGAGTATGGCGGCAAGCGGTCGGAGGCTCATCATGCGGCGGTGGTGGGCGACACGGTTGGCGACCCGTTCAAAGATACGGCGGGGCCGTCGCTCCACGTCTTGATCAAATTGCTCTCGACCATTACCCTTGTGCTCGCACCGTTATTTATTTAAGCCCCAAGCCCCACGTCTCAAGTCCCGAACCGGGAGAGGCATCCAGACTTGAGACTTGGGATTTGAGACTTGAGACTTCAAATCTGAAACTTGAAACTTGAAACTATGCACACTTACGCAAAAGCAGAGACCTTGACGGGCGCGTGGCTCGCGCCGGTTGATTGGGTGAAATCGGTCGCGCTCGTCGTGACGTTCAGTTTGTTCGTCGCGCTGTCGGCTCAGGTGGTGATCCCGCTGCCGTTTACGCCCGTTCCCATCACGTTGCAGACGTTCGCGGTGTTGCTGACGGGCGCGCTTCTGGGTTCGCGCCTCGGCGCGCTCGCGTTGATGCTCTACCTCGCGGAGGGCGCGCTGGGCTTGCCTTTCTTCCGCGGCGGCAACGGCGGCTGGCTCTATCTCGCGTTCAGCCCGACCGCCGGTTATTTGCTGGCCTACCCGCTGGCCGCGTTTCTGACCGGCTGGCTCGCAGAGCGCAGTTGGGACAGGAAATTTCTGACGGCGGCGGCGGCGATTGCGCTCGGCTCGGTCGTCGTCCTCTTCGGCGGCTGGCTCGGACTCTTGCGCTTCTACCCGGCGGGGCAGGCGTTCGCGCTCGGCGTCGCGCCGTTCGTCATTGGCGACATCGTGAAGGTCGCGCTGGCGGCGGCTGCCCTGCCGTCCGGTTGGGCGCTCCTTAGAAAAAAAGGATGAGGGCCGGGGGGTGAAACAGGAAAACCGCTCGCTCTGTTGAAGGGTCTCTTTCATCCCTCATCCCGCCGTCCTCATCTCTACGTTTGTTGTTCCGTGAAGCAGGCAAGTAAAAAAGCGTCACTGAAGCCGAAAGCCTCTGTTTCTCGCAGAGAGGCGGAGCGACTCGCCGCGCTGCACGAATGCGCGATCCTCGACACCGCCGCCGAATCCACCTTCGACGACATCACGCGCCTCGCCGCCTACATCTGTGAGACGCCCATCGCGGTCGTCAGTCTCGTGGATGCGCACCGCGTGTGGTTCAAAGCGAAAGTCGGCCTTGCCCGCAGAGAAGTGCCGCGCGAGTCTACCTTCTGCGCTGAGGCCGTCCTCAAGCCCGACCTCTTCATCATTGAGGACGCCCTGCTGGACG
>DASPJG010000303.1:0-7469 GCA_035628755.1 Pyrinomonadaceae bacterium | reverse complement strand
GTCAGTTGCACCAGAGGCAACTGCGGGCGTTCGGAGACAATCAGCCGCAATCCGTTCGGAAGGGTCGCTTTCTGAATTGCCGGGAAGGTGGGCGGCTTCGGCTCGGGCACATTTATCGTCGCCGCGCGATCTATCGTGCCGGTTGCTTTGCGGGCGGGTCGCGGCAGAACGTGGAGCACGTAGCCGGGAGAGGCGAGCCAGAGTCGTCCCGCGTCCCGTATGTCGAGGGGCGTGGCGTTGTTGATGCGCGCCAGTTGTATCCGGTAGTGTTCGGCGTTTCCGCAGAACAAGAGTCCCTGCCCGAGCACATCCGTGCGTCCGTTGCGCCACGCCGGTTGCTGTAAATTGTTGACGAACTCCGTCTGCATCTCGGCGCGGGCGCGCTCCAGTTCGTCGGCTGAGATTCCCACGCGCAGCACGCCTTCCAACTCCGTGCGCAGGATGGTTTCGATTGCGTTGGCGGATGCCGGGTCGGTGAAATCGCCTTTCAACGTGAACGCTCCGGCGATCTCCCATAGCTCCACTTGAGCGGCGGCGTTGTCGAGTTTGGCTTCCGCGTCCGCACGTCTTTGGACGCGCCGCGCGAGCACCCTCGCCAAAAGGCTCAGATAATCGCCGTCGGCTGATCCCCATGAAGAGACAGGCCAGCGCAGATACGCGACTCCGTGCGGAGACTCAATTTCCAGCACCTCTCGGAGCGCACGAGCGGGCGGAACCCACTCCGTCAAGCGCGCAGGGGTTTGACCCGGTTCGAGCGTCCCGAAGTGGCGTCTCGCCATCGTCTCGGCCTGCGCCGGATCAAAGTTACCGGCGATGAGCAACACTGTGTTCGCTGCGCCTGCGAAACGCCGATGCCAGTCCTGCATCAACTCCACCGTGGCGGCGCGCACGTCTGTCTCCGCGCCTCCCACCGAATGACCGTATGGATGGTCGTTGCCGAACGTTCCCCGGTGCAGATGAGCGCGTACTTCCGTATTCCAATCAACTCCCATGCTCCTTCGCAGTTCGCTGATCACAATATCCTTGTCGCGTTGCAGCCTCTCTGCCGTGTAACGCTCCGGGTGCGGTTGAAGCCGGTCGGCCAGCGCGCCGAGCGCAAGTTCCAGACCGTCAGGCGTGACTACAGTGTAGAAGCGCAGAAAGTCGGGTTCCGCACCCGCGCCTCCGCCGCGTCCCGCTTGCCGGAAGCGCACGAGGTTCTCCGGGTTGCCGAGAAACTTGTTCGGGTAAGAGGCTTCGTGCTCAAAGAGGTGCGCCACGCCGAACTGCCCCGGCGACTCCTCGCGCGACCCGCCCCTGATCAGCACTTCAACGCCCGCCCAGGGCATGCTCAAATCCTGATGCATGACGAGCGTGAGTCCATTTTCCAGACGTATGACACGCGAGGGAAGCCGCACCTCCGGCTGAGAGGGAACACGCTTGGCCACAGCCTGTTTCTTCTGCGCGACGACAGTGGTGAAACCGTAGAAGAGAAGAACACACAGTAATAACGACATGGATGATAGACGGCAGACGAGTGGCATATGCTATTGGCCTCGGATAACTTTCGCAGTGCCGGAACACGAGCTGGCTTATTTCTAAAACACCGTGCCGAGTGTTTTCGTGGCAAGATTTTCGTAATCCGGGCTGCCAACAGGTTATTCGGATGCCAATCGGTTGTAGTACCTGCTCCGTGAGCTATGAGGGAAACGGCTGGCCGGAAACGCGCTCAACCAGACCGTAGCCTGCGTTGCATTTGCCGCAAGCCGTCTTGAAGGAACCAGCCATCCCGGATATTTGATTGTTATTAGGTTCTGCTGACAATTCGAGTTCGGCTTGGTGAGTCCTCAAACGGAAGATGTGTGTGACTTACGCGCTACAACACTTCTTGAATTTCTTGCCGGAGCCGCAGGGGCAAGGCTCGTTGCGCCCGACCTTCTGAGAGACCGCCGGGATGGCTCCCCCGGAGACGAACCGCCACTCGCCATCCTCGCGCTCGAAGAGAGAACGCTCGCGGTGAAAGACGGCCACGCCGTCCCTGTCTTCGTAACGGGCTTCGAAATTAACGTGCGCGCGGTCGGGCACGGAGGAGTCGGAACTGAGAATGGTGAGGCCGCGCCAGCGCGATTCCCGCGACCATCGCCCGGCGGATTCGGGATCGAATTGCCTGCGGGTCTTTGAGTGATTGCTCTCTGCCAGGAAATCAATCGAACCTGTGGCGTAAGCACTGTAGCGCGCTCTCATAAGTTGCTCGGGAGACGAGGCTCGAACCTCGCCGCCGATGATGGGTTGGCAACACTGTGCAAACTCCCCGCCGCCACAGGGGCACTCTTGAAGATCAATATCCAAGTCTTTCCACCTCGACTGTGTTTGTAGCAGACATCATAATACAACAACAGTTAAGAGCCGCCTCGGGTTAATATCTGGAACGAAACCAATGTGAACAGGAGAAATTTAGATTGAACGACCCACACGAAATAGAGTTGATGCGTATGCGAAATCATCTTCCGAACCCGGCACGCGCCTTGACGCTCGCCGCTTTTATGCTCGTCCTCGTTGTGCTCGCGTCGGGGCAGAACAGCGGCGCGCCCTCTTCGTCCTCCTGCGCCAACTGCCCGGTGTGGAACAAACCGCAGCAGCCCTTCCGCATCTACGGCAACACGTATTACGTGGGGCCTCACGGTCTGACTTCCATCCTGCTCACTTCAAAGGCCGGGCATGTCCTGATAGACGCCGCGCTCCCCGAGTCGGTGCCGCAAATCGTCGCTAACATCCGCTCCCTCGGATTCCGTATCGAAGACGTGAAGCTCATCGTCAACTCGCACGTACACTTCGACCACGGCGGCGGAATAGCCGGGTTGCAGCGGCTCAGCGGCGCGAAGGTGGCGGCCAGCCCGTGGAGCGTCGAGGTTCTGACGAAGAGCGGCATCGGCAAGGGCGACCCGCAGTTTGGCGTCATCTCGCCGGTTGCGCTCGTCCCGCGCGCCGACACTCTGCGCGACGGCCAGACCCTCCGCGTCGGCGACATCGCGCTGACCGCTCACTTCACCCCCGGCCACACTCCCGGCGGGACGAGTTGGACTTGGAAGTCGTGCGAGAACGGGCGTTGCCTGAGCCTCGTCTACTCCGACAGTATGACGGCGGTTTCGTCAGACGAATTCCGCTTCTCAGACAGCCGCGAGTATCCCACAGCCGTACAGGACTTCGAGAAGAGCTTCGCCTTCCTCAAGTCCGCCCCCTGCGACATTCTGCTGACTTCGCACCCGGACGCATCGGGGCTCTGGCAACGTTTGGAAGGGCGTCAGAGGGGCGTGCGTCCCGACCCCATGATTTCGCCGAACGCCTGCAAGGAACTGGCCGGGCGCGCCGCCGAACAACTCCGCCGCAGGCTCGAATCTGAAAAGGGTCGCTAGCGGCGGACGTGTCGCCTCTTAGCCGGACGGAGCGCGCGGTAGGATCACGGCGTTGGTGGCGACATGTGCGTGGCCGGATCATCTGGAAGTGTTCGCCATGACACGATAGACCAGCGAACATCTTTCACCTTCAAGCTACCCGGCCACAAACGTCCAGATCGCGCGTTCGAGTTCTTCGAGTGTGAGTTGCACGGCTGCCGGGTCGAGTCGCAAAGCATATTTGCGCAGGTCGCTGCACTCGTACAGAATCGTCAGCAGCATCAGTCGCGCACGGAGGTTGAGATCGAGTTGCCCTTCCGTGTATCCGTATGCGAGCAGCAACTCCCTTTGCAATTCGCGGTCGCCCTGCACCATGAGCACGCCGGGAGCGACGAACTCATACTCGCGGAAGCCGCAGAGCGAGTCTCCGAAGTCGATCAGCCCGGCGATGCGCCCGCGCCCGCGCTCCTGCGTGAGCAGGAGATTGCCCGCGTGAACGTCGCCGTGAAGAAAGACGGGGCGTTCGTCCGCAGGTAACAACTCCAAGCGCGCGGCGATATATGCGGGCAGGCTGGAGAGCCATTCCGGGTTCGCATTGCAAGCCCTCTGCCGCTCGACCGCCCCTAACGCTTGTCGCTCGACGAACCCGCGCCAATCACGATCTAAAACCGTTCCTAATGGAGCGTCGTGAGCATGCAACTCACTCAAAGCGACGCCGAGTTGTGAAATAATATCGAGACGGGAGCGTCGCCCCATGCCCGCCCACGCCTCGTGCGAGGCTTGACCCGCAATCCGCGTCATCACGAGATACGACCAGCCCTCAAGCTCTCCGGCATACGCCACTCTGGGCGTTCTCAGACTGAGCTTGCCCCCGGCGAATTCGAGCGCAGCCGCCTCGCGCGAGTGATTATCACGGAAGGGGGCGAATATTTTAAGGATGAAGGTTTCATCGACGAAGAAGATGATGTTCTCGCCCTGCGGCGAACGCCGAAGGCTTGCGTAAGGTATCCGATGACGCTCGCAAATAATCGCGGCGGCGTCCCGCCATACGTCGCTGCTGAAATGAAGGCTATATGAGAAGGCGTCGGAAACGGTTGGAAGTTTGAACCGCATGTTACACGCGAAGACAAAACACAGAAACAGAAACCTCTCCCGCGCTTGATAATATTTTGGGAACGAAGGCGACTTCTTTCGTCGAGGAAAGCGTTGCTATTCGCGCACGGGCGCATGCCGTGGTTAGCTGGCGTCGGACTCTGAAGCTATTGCCTTCGTCATCGGGACGCAGGCTATTTCGACGCCAGTCGCTAAACGATACTTTGATTGCTCCTGCGGCACATACCCTGCTCTCTCGTAGAACGGGACGGCGTTCAGAGAGGCATTAAGCCGCAGCACCTTGAGCCCATTGGCGCGCGCCCTCTCCTCCAGCTTCCGCAGAACCTCCAGCCCGATGCCGCGTCTCCCCGCCGACGGGCTTACGTAGACAGCCTCGACCTCTGCGCTCTCCTGATTGAGCACGCCAAACCCCACCATAGCTCCGCCCTCCTCCGCCACAAAAAACTCTTTACTGGCGATAGATTCCTCATAGGCTTCCGGCTGCTTAGGAACCGCCCACGCCTGAATCTCTTCGGGTGTATAGAGGGCAGTGCGTATCCCTGCGACAGCGGCGGCGTGCACGCTAGCGATAATCTGGCAATCCTCTCGTCGGGCTCTGCGAAGATTAAGCATCTCTTCTCAGGCAAGCGATATAGCCGCCCCCTTAAAGTTGACGGTCACGTCTGAACTCCTCATGCCTGTGCTACGGCACGGCTAATTGTAGCCGAAATATTTTTTGCAACACTAACGACCTTTTCACGTATGAAGGAACATCGCAGTACGGGCTAAAAATCACTTTTGAGAACAATCAAATCGTCGGTTTAATGAGTCTGGCTGACGACCGCTCTTCAATCAAGGAAATCAGGGACAAAGAGGGAAGTGAAACTTTCCCGCATGTCAATTCCCACATTTTATCTATCTGACGCGCCAAGCTGTGCGAGGGAGAAAGAGAATTTTATGCATACCCTAAAACGAAATAAAATCTGTAGCTTTGCATTTTTTGTTTGCTGCCTCCTCAGTTCGTATTCTGCGTTCGGGCAGCAGCAGCAGAGTTTCCCGAAAGAAGAGTTCCGCGCGCGGAGAGCGAAATTAGTGGAGCGCATCGGAGATGGCGTGGCAGTTATTTTCGGCGCGGATTCGCACATTTATCCGGTCAAGTTTCGCCAGTCGCCGGATTTTTATTACTTGACCGGGATCGAAGAGCCGGGGTCGGTGCTGGTGGTCAATGGCGCGATAAAGACGAGTTATGTTTTCGTCCCGAAACGCTCTGCCGGTAAGGTGGCGGCGGAGGGGCCGGGCGTCCGGGATGTAGCAAAACCGACGGAGTTTTACGGCATTAATGTGCTGCCAATCGAAAATTTTTACACAATTTTGGGTTTTGCCACGAGGGGCGCGGGCAAAATGTATTTGCAGCTAACGCCGCCGGACGATCTTCAACTTGCCCGACAGGAAGCCAGCGGCAGAAATGCCGAGCACATGGAAAATACGGTTTTTCGTAAACAGCCCGAAGTAATGCGGCTCGTCGATGAAGTGCAGAAATGGAGGGCGGCTCTCCAATCCGCCGACATCAACCCGATCCTCGACGAACTGCGCTGGGTGAAAACGCCATACGAAATCGAGCGAATGAGAAAAGCCGGGCAGATTGTGGCGGAAGGCCTGCGCGAGGCGATGAAGGGAACGAAGCCGGGGATGTACGAATACGAAGTAGAAGCCATCGCCCGTTTCTTTAACGTCAAGCGCGGCGCGCGTGGTGATGCCTTTACGCCTATCGTGGCTTCGGGGCCGAACACGGTTATCTATCACTACACGAAAAACAATCGTCAAATGCAGGCGGGCGATATCGTCTATTTCGACTATGGCGCGGATTACGACTACTACACTTCCGACATCACGAGAACCTGGGCTGTGTCCGGGCGTTTTACACCGGAAGAGGAGAAGTGGTATCGCTGTATTCTGGAAGCCAGAAATACGATTATCGCTGCGATGAAGCCGGGCGTGTCCGTGAGGGATTTACAGAAGGCGGCGGAGCCGGTTTATCAAAAATACGGCTTTTTGCAGGCTTATCTAAATAGCGGGCGGTATGTCGGCCATTTCGTAGGAATCTCCGTGCATGATCCGGGAGACGAAACAAAACCGTTTGTGCCGGGTGTGACGTTCAACGTCGAGCCGGTGATCGAGTTCTCCGACCGGAAAATTCATATGCGGCTTGAGGACACGGTTTTGATTACAGCCACTGGCGCAGAGAATCTAACGGCGGGCGCACCCGTCGAACTTGAAGAAATATATTCTCTCGCCAAACAAACGCCGCTCGGTTCGAAATAAAAACTCGCCTCAGAACTTGTCGAGACTGGGCGGGGCAGTGCTGCAAAAACATTTCGACTACACAAAATATTGAGGCCGCGACAGACTCTTAAACGTCACTGGTTGCGGCCAAAATATTTTTTGCAACACCACCGCACCAGTTTCCCGAAAGGATTAAACGGATGAAACGAATCCTCGCAACGGCCTCTTTGCTGCTGGCGGCTTCACTCGTCGCCGTCGCCCAAACAGAAAACAAAGCTCAGAAGCATCCGGTTGAAGAGTTTTTCATGACCGGGGTGGCGGCCTTCAACGCGCATGATCTAGACGACTTTATGAAACAATTTGCCGTTGATATTGAGATGTACACCCCGACGGGCTGGCTGCGCGGGCATCGGAGCGTGCGCGAGCGTTTCGACCAGACCTTCCGGCAGTTTCCGTCCGTGAGGATGGAGATCGAAGACCTCCGCGTTCGTGAAGTCGAGCGCGGGACAGTGGTGACAGACTTCAAGTGGCGAGTGTATCCGATGGGCAAGGGGCCAGCCTTTCACGGGGTCGGGTCAGGGGTTTATGTCTTGAGAGGCGGACGGTGGGTTGAAGTCCTTGAACACGAGACGGTCGTGAAAGTTGATGAGGGGCTGAACCCCGGCAAGAGGTAGCGGTCTGCCTCTCACGCCGGGCGTAACCATAGCCTTGCATCCGATCCCT
>DASPJG010000302.1:0-3435 GCA_035628755.1 Pyrinomonadaceae bacterium | reverse complement strand
CGCGCCCGCCGACGAGCAGTGCAACCAAAAACTGCCAGACCGAGATGTCGAAAGCCTGCGATGCCGTCTGGCCGACGATGTCAGCCCCGGTCAGTTGCAAATCCCGAATCTTCGCAAACAGATGGTTGACCATCCCGCGATGCTCGATCATCGCCCCTTTCGGCAGTCCGGTGGAGCCTGACGTATAGATCACGTAGGCGAGGTTGTCGGGCTGCGTCACGTTCGACGGCGTGGCGGCGCTCTGCGTTGCGATGGCCGGTTCCCAGTCCGTGTCCAGACGGATCAGGCGGAGATTGAGTTCGGGAAGGTTGTCCAGAAATTGCTGGCGCGTCAGCAGCAGAGAGACCTGCGCATCTTCTAGGATGAAGGCGATCCGCTCTTTCGGGTAGGCCGGGTCGAGCGGCACGTAGACGCCCCCGGCTTTGAAGATGGCAAGGATGCTGACGAGTAAATCAAGCCCGCGATCCATGTACACGCAGATGCGATCCTCAGGCTTCGCTCCCTGTGTTCGGAGATAGTGCGCCAGTTGATTCGCGCGCGCGTTCAGTTCTCGATAGGTGAGACGCGCATCGCCGCAGGCGGCGGCCACAGCCTCTGGAGAACGCTCGCTTTGCGCCTCGAACAATTCATGGAAACACTGTTCGAGCGGAAAAGGCGTCGTCGTCTCGTTCCACTCTGCCAACAGTTGCACGCGCTCGGCGTCGGTGAGGAGCGAAACGTCGGCCACCGCCCGCGCGGGGTCGGCCACGATGCCCTCCAACAAGTTTTCAAAGTGCCGCCCCATCCGCTTGATCGTCTCCGCCTCGAAGAGATCAACGCTGTACTCGAACCTCAACGACAACCCGTTCTCGCTCTCACCGACCAACAGCGTCAGATCAAACTTCGCCGTCGCATCGTCTACCTCGACGGACTCCATCGAAAGGGCTGGCAACTCCAGGAGGTTCTCGCCCTCGTTCTGTATTTCAAGCATCACCTGAAACAGCGGGTGGCGGCTCAGATCACGATCAGGCTGTAGCTCCTCGACCAGTTTCTCGAAGGGTACGTCCTGATGCGCGTATGCTCCGAGCGCGACCTCGCGCACGCGCCGCAGCACCTCGCGGAAGTTCGGCTCTCCGCTCATCTCCGTCCGCAACACCAGCGTGTTGACGAAGAACCCGATCAGCCCCTCCACCTCCGCGCGGTTGCGTCCCGCTATCGGCGTCCCGACAACGATGTCGGTCTGACCCGTGTATTGATGAAGCAGGGAGGCGAAAGCTCCGAGCATAGCCATGTACAGCGTGACGCCCTCGCGGCGACACAACTCTCTGAGCGACCTGCTCAATTCGGGTGAGAGCATCAACGACTCGTGCATCCCGCGATAGCTCTGCACGGCAGGGCGCGGCCTGTCGGTCGGTAGTTCTAATACGCCTAACTCGCCGCCTAACTGCTTGCGCCAGTATCCTAGTTGTTCCTCCAGCACTTCCCCTTGCAGCCATTCGCGCTGCCATACCGCATAGTCCGCGTACTGCACTTCCAGTTCTTCGAGCGGCGATTCCCGGCCTTCGCTGTAGGCTTCATAAAGGGCAGCGACTTCACGGATGAGGATGCCGGTTGACCACCCATCAGAAATGATGTGATGCAGCGTGACGAGCGCAATGTGTTGCTCTTCATCCAAGCGCAGCAGGCTCAGGCGCAGGAGAGGGCCACGCGCGAGGTCGAAGGGCTTCTGCGCTTCGAGCGTTGCCAGCCGCACGGCTTCCGCTTCGCGCTGTTCGGGCGGCAGAGCGGAGAGGTCTGTCAGCGGAAGTTGGAAAGCTATGGGAGGGTTGATGACCTGCGCGGGCGCGCCGCTGGGGGTGGCGACAAAGGTGGAGCGCAGGACTTCGTGACGACGCGTGATCTCGGTCAGCGTGCGTTCGAGCACGGAGATGTCGAGCCGCCCGCTCAGCCGCAGGGCGAACGGGATATTGTAAGTCGGCTGACCCGGCTCAAACTGATCTATGAACCATAGACGCTGCTGCGCAAACGACAGTTGCGGCTCGTCGGTGCTTTTTCTCGGAACGATCCCTGCCGAAGACGTGGCTTCGATGCCCTCTTCCTCCAGCAGGTAGGAAAAGAGTTCGAGATCATCGGCAGCTAATCCGCCCTTGCCCTGCACCTCTTCAGACTTCATGACGCGTCACCTCTCTCTGCCTCTTTTGTTGGAGCATTCTCTGTTTGTCCTCGGCAGACAAGCTCCTGAGTTTTTTCACGATCCGGGCGATCTTTTCGGTCTGTCCTGGTTTGGCTTCCATCGCCACTATCTGCTCCGACAACTCGGCCACCGTCGCGGCTTCAAAAAGGACGCGCAACGGCAGTTCCACCTGGAAAGTTTTTTGCAACCGGCTCAAGACCTGTATGGAGAGCAAAGAGTGGCCGCCCAACTCGAAGAAGTTGTCGTGCACGCCGATCTGCTCAAGCTTGAGCAGTTCAGCCCAGATGCCCGTCACGACCTCTTCGACGGCTGTGCGCGGCGCAACATAGATACGCGCGGCGGGCGCACTCTCGGCGTCCAATCGAGCCAATGCTTTCCGGTCTATTTTCCCGTTAGGCGTCAGCGGCAGTGTTTCCAGCATGACGAAGGACGAAGGAATCATGTATTCCGGCAACGCCTTTTTAAGATGGCTGCGAAACTCGTCGGGCGTGGGCGAGGATTCAGGGGCGGCCACCACGTAGGCCGACAGGCGCGCATCCCCCGTCTGCTGCTCGTTGACCAGCACCACCGCTTCGCGGACAGCCGCGTGATTTCGTAGCGCGGTCTCGATCTCGCCGAGTTCGATGCGGAAGCCGCGCACTTTCACCTGATGATCGAGACGCCCGAGAAATTCGATGTTTCCGTCCGGCAGGTAGCGCGCCAGATCACCCGTCCGGTAGAGACGCGCGCCGGGCTGTGCGGCGAACGGGTCGGGCACGAATTTCTGTGCGGTCAGCGACGGCTGATTCAGATACCCGCGCCCGACGCCGATGCCCCCCGCGCACAATTCGCCTGCCACCCCGACCGGCAACAGCCGCAGCATCTTATCCACCACGTAGAGACGCATGTTCGCAACCGGCGCGCCAATCGGCGTCACGATGACCTCGGGCGGGAGCGGCGCGTCGATGACGTAATGAGTTACGTCGTCGGAGCACTCGGTCGGGCCGTAGGCGTTCATCAGCGGAACATCGGGCTGAAGTTCCATCCAGCGGCGACAGAGTTGGGGCGGCAACGCTTCCCCGGTCACGAGCAGCCAGCGTAAGCCGGAGGACTCGCGTAGGTCGAAGTCCGCCGCGTCCGTCTCCAGAATGCCTCCCAGCAACGCCGGGACGATCTCCAGAACGGTCAACTGTTCGCGCGCCGTCGCCGCAAAGAGCCGTGCGGGATGGTGAGCTATTTCGTCGCCGAATATTTCGACGCGCCCGCCGACGAGCAGTGCAACC
>DASPJG010000301.1:0-2910 GCA_035628755.1 Pyrinomonadaceae bacterium | reverse complement strand
TCGTGAAACCGATCATCGCGGCTTTCGAGGTGGCGTAGTGGACGGAGGTGGGGAGCGAGCGGATCGCGCCGATGGAGGTGATGTTGAGAATAGCGCCCTTGCGCTGGCGGATCATCTGCTTGTAGATCGGCTTTGTCACGGCGAAGAGGCTGCCGACGTTCGTGCCGATCACCTCGTCCCACGCGCGGTCGGTGGTCGTCGCAAAATTGTCACCCCGGTTGATCGCTGCGTTGTTGACGAGAATATCAACGCCGCCCCATTCCTCTACGAGTTGGCGCGTCAGGCGTTTCATGCCCAGACGATCCGTAACCGAGATTTGGAAGCCGTGTGCGCGGCGACCGTGCGCCCTGATTTTTTGCGACATCGTTTCGGCGAGGTCTTCGCGCGAGTGATAGTTGAAAGCCACGTCCGCGCCTTCGCGCGCGAAGATTTCACACATCGCCGCGCCGATGCCGCGCGTGCCTCCCGAAATAAACGCCCGTTTCCCTTCCAGCAAAAGACTCAACTTGGCCGCTCTCCAAAAAAGCCCGCTTCCTTTTTACACGGAGCGGGCGGGATGTATTGAATTCGAGAATTAAAGCGCGAACACCGTGCGGGCGTCAACTTGAACCGGGATTTCGGCTTCCCGCCGCGCGCCAGCTTTCGCCGTCGCCTTCAAGCGATCCGCGCGTCCGCCACCGTCGCGCGTTCCTCTTCCGCGAGCACGGGCGGGGGGATGAGGGCGGTGATCTCTTCCACGATCCGGCGCGTCGAGTGCGGGATGGCGAGACCGGCTGTGGCCGCGCGCATCGTGGCGTAATAGCGCGCGTCTTCGACCATGCGGCGGACGGCGGGCACGATGTCTCCAGCGCGTTCGAGCAAGACGCCCGCGCCGCGTTTCGCGAGCAGCGTTCCCGCCCCGGCCTCCTGCGGCATCGGCGCGGTCGTCGCGTCGGCGATGATCGGCACGCGGCAGGCCATCGCCTCGAAGGTGGTCAGGCCGCCGAGTTTCGAGATCATGACGTTGGCGGCCTGCATCAACTGCTCGACGTGTTCGGAATAGCCGATCACCTTGACGGGAAAATTCGCTCGCGCCGCAATCGTCTCGGCCTCCGCGCGCAACTCCCGGTTGTTGCCCGCGAGAAAGATCGCCTGCACGTCGAGATCGCCGCGCACGAGTTCGCGGAAAATGTCTGGGATGTTGCCGCCGCCGACCCAGCCCGCGTTGACGAAGACTGTGAATTTCTGCGGGTCGAGTCCGAGCGCGTGGCGCGCGGCCTGCGCGGCGCGTTCGTCCGGCAGGTTGAATTTCGGGTGGACGGGCATCCCCGAAATCTTGATCCGCTCCGGCGCGACGCCGTAATCAATCAACTGCTGCCGCGCCTCTTCGCCCGCCACGAGATAGAGCCGCACGTCGTCGCACGCCCAACCCTTCCAGAAGCCGTAGCAGGGGTCTGTCACGACCGTCACGAGCGGAATCTTGTCGGCGAGTTTCAACTCCCTGAGCACGCGCCCGATGGCGTGCTGCGTCAGCGGATGCACGCTGACGACGACATGCGGACACCAACGCTCGAACAACTCGCCCACGTAGCCGACGCTGCGCCGGTAGAAAAAATCCCGCGTCTCCGGGCGAAAACGGTTGACCGCCCAGTAGAGATATTTCATCCAGTGCTGCCGGTGGCGCAGCATCCAGTTGTACAAATTCACGAGCCGCGCCGAGATCGAATGCGACTCCTCAATCGCGCGCACGACGCGCACGGCGTAAGAGTTCCCCGCGAAAAACTTTTGCAGGCCAGCCGCAATCGCCACCGCCGCAGAGCGATGCCCGCCGCCCGTATCGGACGAGATGATCAGGATTTTGGGGACTCTGGCTCTAAACATGGTGTCAGGCTTTGACCGTCAACCCTTCGGCTTTGGCTTCATCGCGTTCAAGTTGTTTGCGCGACTTTTTCATCTCGCGTTCGAGCCGCTTGATCTGGATCAAGTGCTTCGGATTGAACGGGAGCGAAGGGTAGTAGCTGTTCGACTCATGCGTGCAGAAGCAGCCCGACTTCGCCTTTTTGCGCCGTTCCTGCATGGCGGGCGAGAGCCAGAGCTTCTGGAAATTCCAATCGTAGTCGCGCAGGTTGCCGACGGCATCGAGGTTTTCGCACGAGGAGACCGTGCCCTCGTCGTAGATGACGCCGCCCGCCGTGCCCGCGTAACAGGTCATCTGCGCCTGCTGTTCCTCCTGCGCCCGCGCGATCAGGCCGTGCATGTAAATATCAATGGCGGCTTTGAAGAAACCGGCATCGCCGCCGTAGTTGTTCTTGATGGCCGAGTGACGCGAATCGGAATCGATCATGTGCGCGAGTTCGGCGTAGCGCGCGTGGTCGATGTCGAGTTCCTTCGGATCGGCTGAAGGCGGTCGGATGTAGTTGAAGTTGACCTTATCGGGCTTGAGGTCGTATTTGAGAAAGTCGTACCACTCGAAGATCGTGTCCTGATTCGTGTTCATGAAACAGGTGCAGGTCTGGATGTCGAGGCGCGGGTATTCGCGTTTGATGGCCTGCAACTGGCGCGCGGTGTCGATGGCGATGTCCCACGAGCCGGGTTTCTGTCGAATCTTCTCGTGCTGATCTTTGAGGCCGTCAATGCCGAGGGCGACCGCTACGTTCAGGTTCGGGCACTCTTCCAGTATGCGCGTCACGTCCGGGATGATGCGCTTCTGAATCTGCCCGTTCGACATCAGGTAGACGGATTCGAGCCGGTTTTTCTCGTAGAAGGCGCGGACGATCTCGGGCAAATCCTTGCGCGTGAAGGGCTCGCCCCCGGCGAGGATGAGCACGCCGAGGTTCCCGCCCAGCGTCTCGGCGATGCGCTCGATCTCGTGCGTCTTCATCTGCAACTTCTTGCGGGGCCGGTCGTCCAGCTCGTCCGTGAAGAAGCAGT
>DASPJG010000300.1:0-4785 GCA_035628755.1 Pyrinomonadaceae bacterium | reverse complement strand
CCGTGAAACTTTCCAGCGCGCGGCAAGTTACGACCTCACATTCAGGCACGGCGATCTGCTCGAAGCGGTGCGGGATGACCCACGCCCTGTCCGGCATTTTCAGGTAGCTCAAGGCTTCGCGCAGGAAGACGGCCTTCTTCGTCGAGGCTTCAACCAGCGTCGCGCGTAAATCCGGGCGCAGGATCAGGCAGGGAATGATCGGCAGCCCGCCGCCCGAACCCACGTCGCACACGCGCGAGTCTTCCGGCATGTACGCACAGGCCGTGAGT
This sequence comes from Pyrinomonadaceae bacterium, assembly GCA_035628755.1. Lineage (GTDB taxonomy): Bacteria > Acidobacteriota > Blastocatellia > Pyrinomonadales > Pyrinomonadaceae > JAIVJZ01. The sequence goes on along the minus strand of DASPJG010000300.1, from coordinate 4,516 downwards.
GATTCGAGCACGTGCCGCGTCGCAAACTCGGCGGGCGAACAGGGCGCGACCAGATGCAAACGCGCGTTCCACTTCAACAGGTGCTCATAGTAATCGCGCAGCCGCGACAATTCAGGCGCAGCGAGTTGCACGCCATAGCGCGCGGCGTGTGTTTCGAGTGTCTCCGTGAATTCCTGCAACGGCGTCTTCATCCCGCTTAGCGGCTGGAATAAATCCCTCTCTCTGGGTTAGCTTAACGGAACTTCAAATTTCATGCACAGGGAAGAAAACGAAGGATGAGCGAATCGTTAAGCACGGAGCACGAACAACTCGGAAAACTCGCCACCGAGATCGTCGCGCGTTATGCGCGCACGCTCGACGGCGGGCGCGTCTGCTCCGAAGCCACGCCCGCCGAACTCGAAAAAATGTTCGACGAGCCGCTCCCGCTCGAAGGCGCGTGCGCGCATGAACTGTTTCGACGCTTCGAGCGTGAGATCATGCCGCACGCAATGAACATCCCCAGCCCGCGCTATTTTGGATTGTTCAACCCGACGCCGCTGCCCGTCGCCGTGTGGGCTGACGCGCTCGCGTCGGCCATCAACCAGAACGGCGCGGTGTGGCGCAATTCGCCCTCGGCGAGCGTCATCGAAGCGCGCGTGCTGCGCTGGCTCTGCGAAATCGTCGGCTATGGCGAGGGGAGCTTCGGCACGCTGGCGAGCGGCGGCTCGGAGGCAAACCTGATCGCGCTCAAGTGCGCCCGCGACCGCGCCGCCGAGTTTGTGCGCGACCGTGGACTGCGCGCCGCTTCTTTCCCGGCGGGTCGAGCGCATGACGACACGCCGCACGCGGCGGCAATGGTGGGCAACATGATCGTCTATGCGTCGGAGCAGTGTCATTACTCGTTCGTCAAGAGCGTGGACATTCTCGGCCTCGGGCGGGAGAACTTGCGGAAGATTGACACCGACGCACGCTTCCACATTCGCACTGATGTCCTGCGCCGCGAGATCGAACGCGACCTTGAGGCGGGCAACCTGCCCGTCTGCATCGCGGGCGCGGCGGGCGCGACTTCGACCGGCATCATTGATCCACTCGACGAACTCGCCGCTATCGCTGCCGAATACAAACTCTGGTTTCACGTTGACGGCGCATACGGCGCGTCGCTCGCAATGTCGGAAAAATACAGGCATCGGCTGCTCGGCATCGAGCGTGCGGATTCGGTGACGATTGACCCACACAAATGGATGTTCGTGCCGTTTGCGGCGGGCGCGGTGCTCGTGCGCGACGGCGGGCGCGTGCTGCGCGACGGGTTCGACATCACACCGGAATATTTGAGCGAGGAGCGCGGCGGCGAAGACGTGCCCTTCGATTTCTTCCGCTACGGTCAACTCGGCACGCGCCGCTTCAACGCGCTCAAAATCTGGTGCGCCCTGAAAACGCTCGGCACGCGCGGTTACGCCGAGATCATCGAACGCCAGATCGAACTCACGGAATATTTCGCTGCGCGCGTCTCCGCGCTCGAAGAATTCGAGTGTGTCGGTGAAGTCGAGACGGCGTTGTGCTGCCTGCGCTTCGTTCCGCCGGAGATGCGCGACGCGCCGGGCGCGGAACTCGACTCGCTGCAACGCGAATTGCAGCAGCGCATCGAACGAAGCGGCGAAGCGTGGTTTGCGACCACGGTGCTGCACGGGCGGCGCGCGCTGCGCGTGAACGTCAACAGCTTTTTGACGGAGCGGCGTCACATAGATGATCTGTTAGAATTGCTCCGACGCGAAAGCAGAGAAGTATTGAAAGCGAGAGAGGCTTTATGAGATTTAGCAAAAATTTGGTCTTGAGCGCGTTGCTCTTTTCTTTACTGTGCTCTCCGGCGGGCGCGCAGGAAGCGTCCAAACGCGCGGCGGCGGCGGCGGGCGTGCGCTCGCAGCCTGAGATCAAATCGCGCGCGGAGTTTGACGCGCTCGCACGCGTCAACACCGATGCGGGCTACCCGCTGCCGCACGTCATGTACGTCATCGACCGCCGCGACCGGAACAAGATTTATTACGTCAACTCGAAGCGCTACCGTTTCCACAAGGATTTCGTCAACGGCACGTATCTCTCGCTCGAACGCGGGCGCGAGTTTTTCGAGAACAACTATCTCAAGCCCAACCGCCGCTTCATCCTCGGCACGCTCGCCTACCAGACGCCGCTCTCGCGCTGGACGTTTGAATTCTGGGAGGGCGATCTCATCCCCGCGGAGCAGATCAAACTCACCGGCGAGACGATCAACCGCACCTTCTTCGAGCGCGTCGCCTTCAAGCCCAACTCGATCAAGCAGGACGAGGCTTCGGCAGGGATCGCCGGGCTTGAACGCGTCTCGCAGAGCGAGATCGCGCGCGAGCAGGAATATCAACCGCTCAACGTGGCGCGTGGTCTGGGGCGCATTCACATCATCAAGAAGCTGGACGAACACGTCGAGATCGGTTTCAACGAAATCCTCGTGCTCGACGAAGTGCCGGTAACGCTGCCGCCCGTCGCCGGGATCATCACGAGCCAACCCTCGACGCCGCTCTCGCACATCAATCTGCTCGCCAAGTCGTGGGGCGTGCCGAACGCCTACGTGCGCAACGCCTCGGAGTTGTTCAAAGAGTATGACGGCTGGTGGGTGACATTCGAGACGAAGGCGGGCAAGTATGAGATCAAGCGCGCGGACAACAACGCGCTCAACGAATACCAGCGGCGGCTCAAAGAGCGGCGCGACATCATGACGCCGCGCTTCAACCTCTCGGAGAAGCGTCTGGCCGACCTCAGGCAACAGCGCGCCCGGATGGCCGACGCCTATGGCGCGAAATCGGCCAACCTCGGCGAGGTCGTGGCTGCGCGATTGCGCGGCATCACCGTGCCGAACGGTTTTACGATCCCGATCTATTATTACGACGAATTCATCAAAGCGAACGGACTCGAACAGCCCATCTACGAGATGATGGAGGATCAAAAGTTCGTCCACGACCCGGCCTACCGGCGCGAGCGTCTGGCGGAGATGCGGGCGCGCATTCAGGGGGCGAAGATGCAGGACGCTCTGCGCGCTGCCGTCCTCAAGCGCGTGCGCGCGGAATATCAGGGCAAGGGACTGTTCGTGCGCAGTTCGACGAACGCGGAGGACTTGCCGAAGTTCAACGGGGCGGGGCTGTATTCGACCGTGCCGAACGTGCGCGACGAGGAGAAGTTGATCGAGGCCATCAAGACTGTCTGGGCTTCGGTCTGGAATTTTGAAGCCTACGAGGCGCGCGAGCGTGCGGGCATTGATCACATGAAAGTCTACCCCGCCGTGCTCATACAGGAAGGCATCAACGCCGACAGCGCGGGCGTCATGATCACGACCGACCCTTACGACGATACCAACTCCGACGGCATCTACATCAGCGCGAAGCGCGGGCTTGGGATCAAGGTGGTGGAAGGCAAAAGGATCGCAGAGCAGATCATCTTCCGCCCGCGCTCGCAGGCCGTGCGGGTGCTGACGCGTTCGGACGAAGAGAGCCTGTTGACGTTTGACGGCGAGGGCGGGGTCAAGGAGATTCCGATCAGCGGCGAGCGCGCCGTCTTGACCGACGCGACGGTGCGCCGTCTCGCCCGCGCCGCCTCGCTCATCAAGCGCGTCTTTCGCGGGCGCGAGCAGGACATCGAATGGGTGTTCTACGGCGGACAAGTCTACATCGTCCAATCGCGCCCATACATCGCTGGAAGCTGAGAGAGGAGTAAATCGTCAATCGTCAATCGTGAATAGAAGAAGATGGTTTTCTCTGTTCACGATTTACGATTCACGATTCACGGCTTTTTATGATGAATCACATGCGAGCACTTGCGTGTCTGTCGAGTTTGATGTGCGCCCTGTTGCTGTGCGGCGGGTGCGGGAAAGATACGCCGACGGCGGCGAACGTAAACAGCGGGGCAAACGCCGCCACGGCGTCGCCGGGCGGCGCGAACGCCGCCGCGCCGGGCAATACGGGCGGCGGGCAGGTGTTGGACACGTCGAAACTGGACGCGGAGATCGCCGCCCTCGAACAGCAGGCCGAGAAGACCCCGGAAGACAACACGACGCTCGGCGCGCTGGCCGAAGCCTACGTCAGGCGCGGCCACGCGCTGCACGATGCGCGTCGCTTGACAGATGCGCTGCACGATTATCAAAGCGCGCTCAAATATAGCCCCAACCACGAAGAGGCCAACCTCCGCGTCGCGCAGATCACGCAGGAGATCGGGGCTGAGCCGCACGCCGAAGACGGCAAGCCCGTCGCAGTTCCGGCCAGCCCGGGAGCGAATGAAAATCAGTGATGAGGTAGGACTGAAGTTTGACGATGAAGTAGGCATGCGAAACGACGAAGGCGGAATGAGAGACGGAAGCAGAACGCTTTTTAGTTCATCGTCCATCGTTTTTTCTTCGTCGTTTCTGAAAGGCGTCTATGGCTGAAAGCGTGTTCGTTGACGGGTTGCTGGCCGGGCGCGTCGCGTTTGTGACGGGCGGCGGGACGGGGATCACGGGCGGGGTAGCGCGTGCGCTGGCCGA
>DASPJG010000299.1:0-19436 GCA_035628755.1 Pyrinomonadaceae bacterium | reverse complement strand
CGTCGAATACCTCTCGCGCACAATGGATGTCGAGATCGGCCTTGTCTCCACCGGCCCCGAACGCGACCAGACGATTCTCAACCACGGCTCCGCCCTCGACACGTGGCTCAACACGCAATAACGGGCGGCACGCTTGCCCGTCACCAACAACGTATGTAAAATGATTCTCACGCGTGACCGTTGCAAGAATCAGCCTTCAACGTAGCTCATCCGACGAGTTAATCCGCACCTAAGCGCGGGCGCACACGCTTGAAATCTCCACTTTGGGCCGATAGCTCAGTCGGTAGAGCAAGTGGCTTTTAACCACTGGGTCGCAGGTTCGAGTCCTGCTCGGCTCATCAATTTAATCAGCAGGTTAAGGCCACTAGCAATAGTGGCCTTTTCTGATTCCCGGTGAATGTTTAGTTTACTGAGCGTCGGGAGGGAATTTTTTGTATAATCCTTCATTATGAACAAACGTGCCAAGAAGCGATTGAAAGAAGCCATCCAGAAGGACATCGCGGAGCGAACGGATAAACGCAAAGAACAAAATTTCTCCACCGTCACGAAGAAAGTGCCGGAGAGTCGCGGGTTTACAGCGAAACCGGAAAAGAAGCGAGGTTAGTTTCGGTCATCAAACCAAGCGGGCAACTCAGCCGGACTTAAAGCTTAGGAGCAACAATGTATATCTACACAGTGCAGGCGATGCCGGGGCAGAAAGCAAAGTTTGAAGGCGACCCGTCAATTAAGTATCAGGTTAAAAGGCAGGATACTTCTTTAAAAACCGGCCAGAAGGGGCGTAGCGAGATTATTAGAACCAATCTGGACTACGAAGCTGCCATAGCGGTGATTAAGGTGTTCAACGATAAGGAAGGTGAGTCGCAGACCAGGAAGAACGAGGCAGTGGCGCGCGATAATGCTGTGTAGCAGCTAACAGCATCGGGAAGTTCGGACAAGAGAAGGGCGGGGCGGTTGAGAGTCATTTTATGCTCTCAACCGCCCCGCCCTTGCGTGTGGACGTAAGTTAGGATGCGGGAACCAAAGCCCGGCGTGCTGTGGTTAGCGACGACGGCGCGCCGTGGTGGTCGCCGTGCGCTCCTGTCTCATGCTCTGTTCGAGCGCGGCGAGGCGTTTCTCCATGTCGGCGTTGGCGGCGCGGAGGGTTTGCACTTCGCTGCGAAGTTGCTCGACCTCGGCGGTGCGCTGTTGAAGTTGGACGGTGCGCTGATCGAGAGCCTTGACCGCCGCGAGGCTCACACCGGCGAGGTCTTGGACGCCGATGGAGGTGTTGCCCGTGCCGAGTTTGAACTCCTGATAGAAGTCTTCGGCCATCGGCCCCATGTGGCGCACCTGGCTGCCCTCGGCGGTGTAGTTCCAGGTGCTCACCGGAATCTTGCGTAATCGCGTGAGCACGTCTTCGCCGCTCGTGAGAGTGAAATTCTCTTTGGTCGTGCGGCTCGAAGTGCAGTTGAAGACGCCGGAGCCTGCGGGCAGGTTGCAGCCGGTCGTGCCGCCCAAGTTGGTGCGGAAACGGAAGCCGCCGGTGGCGCGCGCCGCAAACTCGTTGTTGGCCGTGTTGCGGAAAGTGTCGGCTGACTGCTGCGCCGAGCCGTCGCTCCAGATGAACGTGCCGGTGAAGCCGTTGTTCGTGGCGAACTTGCCCATCGCCGTCGTGTGGTCTTGGTCGGCGGTCACGTTGTAGCCGAGGGCGATGGCCGCGAGGCCGCGAATGTTGAAGGTGTCCGGGTCGCACTTGCCGTTGATGAGCGGGCCGCCGGACTGCGCCTTGTTGCCGAAGGCGACGCCGTAGGTATCGCAGACGCGGTTGCCTGCGCCAGCCGAGAAACCGGCTGCGCCCTTCACTTCGTTGCCGCTGCCGAAGGCGATGCTCGACGTTGAGCGGGCGAAGTTGGTGTCGCCGAAGGCGAAGGCGTAGAGACCTTCAGCCGTCGAGTTGCTGCCGCCCGCCCAAGAGAAGAAGCCCACGGTCGCATCATCCCATTCGTTGTCGGCGTAGCCGGAGCGAAACGCGCCCTTGTAGCTGTCCCAAGAGGTGCGGTAGCCCTTGCCCTGCATCGGGGAGACGCCGATGCCGAGGTTGCCGGTGGCGACAAAGCTGCCGTTCTGGAAGACCTTGAACCAGGCGGGCGTGTGGCCGCCGGGGCCGCTGCAACAGGTGGAGCCGCCGCGCAGGTTGATCATGGGCGCAGTGCCGTTGGCGTCGCCGACCGAGAGTTGCTCCGCGCCGGGGACGAACTTCACAAAGTTGGCGTCGGTATAAGCCTTGTTGGTGGCATCGCCCGCGTTGACGGGATTGCCGACGTTGGTGATGAGCGCGTTGTTCGCCGACAGGCCGAAGTTGAAGACGTTCGCGCCCGACCAGACATTCGAACCGTTGAGACGAGCGACGTTGGGCGACAAACGGGCGTCGCTGATAACGCCGCTGGTCGTCGGTTCGTTGATGGCGGAGACGATGTTGCTGCCGGTGGGCGTGCCGCCGCCCGTGACCGCCGTGGACATGGACGTGCCGTCAGGGAAGATCAGCGAGCCGCTCGCCAGTTTGATATTGCCTGCGACCATCAGTTTCTCGGTCGGCGCAGCCGTCCCGATGCCGATATTGCCGGTCGACGTAATGCGCAGGCGTTCGGTAATCGCTCCCCCGGTTTTGGCCGTGCGGAAGATGAGCGCCGCCGAGTCGTGCGCGCCCGAGTCGATGAAGGCCGAGCCGGTGTAATCCGCGTCGCCGTTGCCGAAGAACTGGATGGCCGCGCCCGCCGGAGAGCCACTCAGCGTGCTCGCCCCGAAGAACCGCAGCCCGCCTTTATTGTCTGACAGTTGAATGTCGCGGAAGTATTTGGGCGTGCCCGGCGTGGTAAAGACGATGTTGCCGTCAGTCACCTGCGCCGCCGAGAGGGTGAAGTCTTGGGGCGCGGACACCTGACCGTACTCGACTTTAACCGTGCCTTCCTGCCGCTGGAGTTTGCCGCCTTCGCCCTCGGACGTGACGCGGGCGCGGTATGCGCCGTCGGCGAGCGACTGTCCCTGCTGGTCTTGCAGCTTCCACTGCAACTCGCCGCCTTTGTGCATACCTGAGTCGAAGATCAACTCGCCGCCCGGCGAGAAGATTTCGAGCCGCATCCGGCGCGCCGGAGACGGAGAGGCGAGACTCAAACCTTCGATAGAAGCTGTGGCAGCGACGGGCGCGGACTGTTCGGTCTGCGCCAGCGCGCTGGTGGTAAAAATGGTCAACGCGAGGATGACGAAGAATAATTTACGACGGATATACATGAGACCCCTTCTCCAATGTGCTGGATAATTTATTGCGTCGAGTCAAGCGGTTTGCCCGGCGCGTATTTAAAATGCCCTTCACTGGGATAACGCGTAAGGCGCGTGCGGGAGGGATCAACTTTTTTTGCGAAGCGCGAGGACGGGCGGGAATCCGTGGTTCGAGGCATGAAGGACAAACAGCGCGGGACTAAAAATTAGACGGCGCGGGACAAAAAAGCAGTTGGCGTGAGCGTGGTGCGATAGATTCGCACCACGCTCACGCCAACTGCTTTGTCTATAACTACCGCGCCCGGTTCTTACTTGAACTTGAAGTTCGCGCGGTGCTCCGTGCCGTCATTCAGTTTGACGACCAACTGGCGACACGTTCCCTCCCAAGCCTTCAGCGTCTTCCAGTTATAACTATACTGGTCGCTGGCGGCGTTGTAGCTCAAACCGCTCGCGCCCGGCGTGTCTATCTCCGTCAGGTCAACCACCGGGTCGTTCGAGTTGCAACTGACCAAGCCCGAGGCCGGGGAGTCGGCGGCGAAGATACCCAGCCCCTTGTTACCGCTGAGGCTGAACTTGATGGGAATCGCGCTTCCCGCTTTGACCGTGTTGAGCACGGGCAGGTTGGAGATGGGCGAGAAGAATCCCGCGAACAGGTAATGCACGGTCACGTTGAAGCTGCACGAACTGGTGTTGCCCGACTGGTCGGTGGCCGTCGCGGTGACGGTCGTCGTGCCGACGGGGAAGTTCGCGCCGGAGGCGTGCGTCGTGGTGACGCTGGCAGTGCCGCAATCATCGCTCGCCGTGACGTTGAAGCTCACGGGCGTCGAAATGGCCGGCGAATTGGGAAGCAGGTTGACGACGATGTCCGCCGGGCAGGAGATGACCGGAGCAACCGTGTCCACTACGTTCACCGTGCGCGTCGCCGTGCCGGTGTTCGTGCCATCGGTGGAGGTGTAGGTGATCGTGTAAACACCCGGCATGTTCACGTCCACGCTGCCCGAAGTGGTGACCGGGTAGACGCCGCCACAGGCGTCGGTGGCCGTCGCGCCCGCGTCGGTGTAACTCGTGTGGCACTCGACGATGGCCGGGTTATCGCCGAGGATGGTGATCACAGGCGGCGTCGTGTCCACGACGTTGACCGTGCGCTGCGCCGTGGCCGTGTTGCCGGAGGCGTCGCTCACGGTGTAGGTGAGCGTGTACGTGCCGACAGTGTTCGGGTCAACCGTGCCGGAGACCTGAACCGCCGAGTTGAGATCGCCCTCGCAAGCGTCGGTCGCCGTCGCACCGGGGTCTGTGAACGCGACGTGGCATTCAGCCGTCAACACGTTCCCGCCGGTCAGGTTGATGGCCGGGGCGGTGGTGTCAACGACGTGAACCGTGCGCGTGATTGACGCGACCAGATCGTCGGAAGGGTCGCCGGGCGTGCCGCGTTCGTCAGTGGCCGAGTAGGTGATGGTGTATGTGCCGACCGTGTTCGGGTCAACATTGCTGTTGACGGTGACGGGGGTGGGGCCGTTACAACCATCGTTGGCCGTCGCGCCCGGATCGGTGAAGCCCATGTGACACTCGATGGTGATCGCCTCGGTTTCGACCTCTTCCAGCGTCAGCGGGTCGTCGCCGTTGAGTGTGATTTGCGGCGGCGAGTCGTCTACGACGTTGACGGTGCGCGTGGCCGTGACGGTGTCTGTGCCGTCGGTGGCCGTGTAGGTGATGGTGTACGAGCCGGGCACGCTCGGGTTCACGTCGCTGGTCACGGTGGGCGTGACGCCCGGCCTGTTGGTCGTCGCGCCGGGGTCTGCAAACGGCGGGATGCTGTTGCATTCGATCGCCAACGGGTTTGCCCCGTTGAGAGTGATCTGGAAAGAGCGCGTGTCGATGACCGTCACCGGGAAGGTGGTCGAGTCGCCCGAGGCGGCGGTGCAGGTGACGAGGGTAGTGCCAACCGGGAAACTCGAACCGGAGGGCACGTCGCATTGAACCGGCGCGCAGGAATCGCCCTCGGCGTCTACCGCATAGGTCACAATCGCGCCGTACAGTGTTTGCGACGGGTCGTTCGGATCGGGTATCTCCGAGCCGTTGACAGTGATCGGCTGCGGGGGCGTGAGCGTGCAGTTCTGGACTTCGCCTGTCGCCTGCGCGATGGTGAAGGAGAACGAGTCGGAGTTGCTGGAAGGCCGCGGGTCTTCGGTGTCGCTCGTGACCGTGGCCTGCGCGACGAGGTTCGTGCCTCCCGCCGCCGTCACGCTGTAGGTGGCGACGAATACGGCATGCGCGCCGCGCGGCAGGCTCGCAACCGAACAGACGCCGCCCGTGCCGCAGTCCGTGTTCAGCGCGTCGGTAAAACTTTCGAGCGAGAGGCCGGGGATTGAGAGCGCGGAGACCTCGACGTTCGTTGCGGCGTCAGGCCCGGCGTTGTAGGCAACCACCTTGACCGTCACGCTCGCGCCGGACTCGACGGTTCGATTGCCGCTCCCGGCGGAGATTTGGAGATCGGCGCGTGGGTTGGCCGGTTCATGCACGTCGAAGGCGGCGGTGGCGGGGCGTGAGCCGTCAGCCCACCTCAAGTCAACCCTCCACGTCCCGCGATTGTCCACGGTGTCGCCGCTGATGTTTGACGTGCCGGTGCCGGGAAGCGTGAACAGGCTCGTCTGCCCGCTCGACGTGATGATGGCTGCGTCCAGAATATTGTTGCTGGGATCAACCCATGTGAGGCGGCGGAGGGAGAGGAAGCCGGGCGGGAAGGTAGCGCGGGCGCAGACCGTCTCGCCGAGATTGAAGTCTGACTTGGGAGTCGTACAGTCGGCGGCGTAGAGAGTCACTTCGTCCACGGGGAACAGTTGGAACATAAACGGCGACAGCAGCAGTGGCCGCGCGCCGGAGTCGGCCACAGGCCGCCGCACGACGGGCTGAGAGCTTGCAACCGCGCTCGCCTTGTCGCGGGGCGATGCCGCCGAGGATGAGCCGGTGTAAAAGACCGTGACGATGATAGCGAAGAGGGCGAGAAACGCCCCGGCGCGGCGCGCAGTTCCGCCCGCTATCAGCCCCTTCAGGCGGGGGCGACGGGCGTTTGCGAATGATGAATTGTTCTTGAGTTTGGAAAGTGGACTTTTAGCGATAGGGGGACGGGACATAGGAGGTCTCCTCTGTAGGGGTGATACTGATCGGGTCAACGGCCTGATAGGACGGAGAAGTTCAGACTGCGAAACGGAGAAGGCGGCCAAGACTTTTCCGGTTTCGTGTGCGGGGGTGCGCGGCCCATGCGGCTCGTCAAAATGCAGCGCGCATGCTATGTGAATTGAGGGGCGGAGTCAAGGCCGGGAAGGTCAAAAATGGGCGCGTGCGCTGCCGCCTCGAAGCCGGGCTGAAAGCAACGTCCCGCGCTGCGTTATATCAGGCGCAAACGGTCGAGCGCGTTGACCGCCACAGAGAAGCGGCGTGAGATGCAGGGTGAGGCTGTCGCCGCCGTCAAGGCTGAATATCGTCTGTCGTTCGAGACCCTTCCCGCAGGGTTAATTGGTGCGCGGCGGGCGGACGACGTTGGAGATGATCCGCAGGCGCGCGAGCAGGCGGATCACGTAGCCGGAAAAATCCACCTGATACCAACGCCAGCCGTGCATGGCGGCGGCGGGGCGCGCGTGGTGGTTATTGTGCCAGCCTTCGCCGAGCGTGAGCAGGCCGAGCCACCACACGTTGCGGCTTTCGTCGCGCGTCGCATTGGGGCGCGTGCCCCAGACGTGGCAGACACTGTTGATGCACCACGTAAAATGCCAGAGGGCGAGAGTGCGAAGCACCGTGCCCCAGAGCACGCCGCGCCAACCGGCGACCGCGTAACAAAAAATCCCGGTCAGAAACCACGGCAGAGTGAACAGCACGCCGCGATCCAACACGCGCACCCACGGGTCTTGCCCGGACACGTCGGGCACCAGTTCGCGGTAGTCGCTTCCCTCCTCCGCGTCCACGCGCATGATCCAGCCCATGTGAGCGTGAAAGAAACCCTTGAGCGGCGAATGAGGGTCGCCCGGCTTGTCCGTCATCTGGTGGTGACGACGGTGGATGCGAGTCCAACGCGCGGGGCCGCCCTGCAACGCCGCCGCGCCCGTCCAAATGAGCAGGCGACGCAGCCATTGCGGCGCGACGAAGCCCCGGTGCGCGAGCAGGCGATGATAGCCGATGCCGATGGCGAAGGTGGTGGCGAGATAGAGACCGAAGAAGAGCGCGAGGTCAACGGCGCGCGGGGGAAACCACAGGCAGAGCAGCCCGCAGGCGTGCAGACCGAGGACGAGAAAGCTTTGAATCCATTGAATGCGTGACAGCACGGAGAGAGGCTGTTCGAGTGCAAGGGCGTTAGTTCGTTCTTTGAGCAAAAAATTTTCCCTTTGAATATTTAATCCGCTTGACTCCCCTTACTATACACAAACATGAATCGCCGGGGCTAACCGCCGCCCGCCATCTTCCGGTCGGGGCGTGCGTCGGTGCGCGCCCGTGCGGGTTTTCCCGCGCCGCTTCGACGGCGGCCTGCCGGGCGCATCCGGCGTGAAGACTTCGCAACACGAAATAACCTATCATTGCATCTACATTCGACATTATTTCAAGGAGCATTTGTATGGAGCAGAATGAAGAGATCGCGACGCTGGCCGGAGGATGTTTCTGGTGTCTGGAAGCCGTCTTTGCGGATTTGCGCGGCGTCGCGCGCGTGGTGTCCGGCTACTCCGGCGGGCACGTCGAGAACCCCACCTACAGGGCGGTTTGCGACGGGACGACCGGACACGCGGAAGTGGTGCAGGTCACCTTCGACCCGCAGGCAGTCTCTTATAGAGAACTGTTGGAAGTCTTTTTCACCATCCACGACCCGACGACGCTCAACCGGCAGGGCGGCGACGTGGGCACGCAGTATCGTTCCGCCATCTTCTACCATTCGCCGGAGCAGCAACAGACAGCCGCCGAAGTGATGGCCGAACTCGACGCGGCGCGCGTCTGGGACGCGCCCATCGTCACGGAGGTCGCGCCCTTCGAAATCTTCTACCCGGCGGAGGATTATCATCAGGAGTATTACCAGAACAACGCGAACCAGCCCTATTGCCGCGCCGTCATCGCGCCGAAGGTCTCGAAGTTTCGGCAAAAGTATCTGGAGAAGTTGAAGCGGTAGGCGGGCGCGAGCGCGTGCCCGAAAATAAGAGAGCCGGACGGAGTTGATCGCCGTCCGGCTCTTTTATTTGTTTGCGCGGCTGTCAAAAGCCGTAGCGTTTATCTGGCTCTGCGCTCGTCTCTCTCGGCGACGAGGTTGTTCGTCACGGAGAAGACGCCGGGGACGCTGCGCGCGGCAAACTCGGCGAGTTGCTTGTCCATCCGGTTGCCGACGACGCCTTCCAGCGTCAGGTGTCCGCGGTTAACGACGATGTGGAGCGACGGGTTCGCCCCCATCGCGTAACGATAGAGACTGCTCGTGTTGAAGATGGTGCGATAGGCTCGCGCACGGATACGGTCGTCGAAGCTGGAAAGCGGCAACACTTCGATGTTGTTGACGACGCGCTCCACGCCCTTGATCTTCGCCACGCGCCGCTCCGCGTCCGAACGCGTTGAGGGGCGCACCACCTGCCCGTAGAGCGTCACGGTGTCGCCCTCGACCTTGTAGGCGAGGTTGTCGAACACGCCGTAATAAGGCAGCGTGACGAGTTCCTTACGGACGCGCTTCGAGACCTGCTGCTGGTCAAAGCCCTGTTCGGATTCCGTCAGCGGAGACGCGACCGCGCCCGCCGCCGAAACCGCTACCGCGAAGACTAACGCCAATGCGGCCAAACTATTTTTGAACGTTTTCATAGCTCTTTTTCCACCCCTAGATGAGTTGTTCACACTATTTTTCTTTCGGCAATTAGATGCTTGGGGGCGTTCCCGAGTGGCCTTCGCTGGGGGCGCGCCGGACGGTTGCCGCGCGCTTTTCGGGCGGCGCGCAGAGGCGAAAATTCAGGTGTGCGGCGGGCGCGCGTCGAACCCGGCAAACCATCCCGGCGCACGGTTCGGGAGCGTATATACAGGCGGGCGGGGCACGTATAAGATGCCCGTCCCTCAAAACTTAAGCCCCCGCTGGAAGCATACAGAGGAAAGGGGCGTCAGGTTGCCAGACCCGACGCCCCTCACTTTCCCCGGCAGCAACAACTTTTTCAGACGCTGTCGCCAAACACACCGCACCGCCCGAGTTTTTTGCTATTGTTACCCCACACGCGCCCGACCTGCACGGGCTTCGGGCGGCGCGGTTGATACGATCAGGAGGGTACAGGGGAATGGCATCGGTCTGGGAACTGGGCGGGTTGACGTGGAAGGAGTTGGGGCGGCGCGTCTGGTATGAAATCTACGACGGCGACTTGCTGACGCGCGCGGCGGCCTTGTCCTACTACTTCCTGCTCGCGCTCTTTCCCCTTCTCCTCTTCCTCATCGCCATGCTCGGATATTTCGCCGAGGCGGGGACGGAACTGCGCACGAGCCTGCTCCGCTATCTCTCCACGGTCGTCCCCCGCTCGGCCTCCATGCTCATCCGCACCACCGTCGACGAGATCGCGCAGAACACGGGCGGCGGCAAACTCACCTTCGGCTTGCTGACCGCCGTGTGGGCTGCGTCTTACGGGATGGGCGCGATCAGCGACACTTTGAACTCGGCCTACGGCGTCAAAGAGACGCGCCCGTGGTGGCGCGTGCGCCTGACTTCGATCGGTCTCACCATCGTCATGGCCGTCCTGACCATCACGGCCTTGACGCTCGTCCTCTACGGCGGCGAGATCGGCGACGCGCTGGCAAACCGTTTCGGGTTCAGCGGCGCGTTCACGCTGGCGTGGGCGATTGTGCAGTGGCCGATTGTGCTGGCGTTCGTGCTGCTGGCCTTCGCGCTAATCTACTATTACGCGCCCGACCTGCGCGAGCAGAAATGGTACTGGATCACGCCGGGGTCGATGGCGGGCGTCGCGCTCTGGCTGCTCGTCTCCTTCATCTTCCGGCTCTACCTGCGCTTCTTCGACAACTACAGCCTCACCTACGGCTCGCTCGGCGCGGTCATCATCCTCATGCTCTGGTTCTACCTGACGGGCTGCGCGATCCTCATCGGCGGCGGCGTCAACGCCGAGATCGAGAACGCGGCTGCCGACGCGGGCACGCCCGGCGCGAAACACCACGGACGAAAAAGTCCGCCGAAGAAGGCGGAGAAAAGAAAGGATGCCAAATGAAAGGAAACACTCAACTGCCGGAGTCGCTTCTTGATGTGAGTTCGATCTGAGGTACGGGCGGAGTTGCTGCCTTCGTGCCCCTGACAGGGCTTCGCACCTCTTCATCTTCTTAGATCGAACTCACCTCTCCTTATTCATCTCTCAGCTTTCATCTACTCCCGTATCGCCGGTGCTCGACATCGCGCCGCCGCCCGTGCCGCCGCCGACCGAAGCCCCCTCGCTGCTGCCGCTGCCCGCATCGCCCGCGCCGCTTGTTCCGGTGGGCGCGCCCGTGAAGTCCATCTCGCCGACCGCGCCGATGGTGTTCGGCGCGCTGGTGGCGGGCGTGCCCTCGGTTTCCGCGCGCCCGTCGGAGGGGAGATAAGTTTGCCCGCCGCCGATGATGCCGGGCATCACGTCTTCGTTCTCGCCGTTGCCCGCGTCCGTCGCGCCCGTGCCGCCCGCGATCCTGTCCGCTTCGTCGTTCCTGTTGTTAGTCATCGTCTGTTGTCCTTCCTCACGTTAATGAAAACCGGTGAACCGGCGCGCGCCCCGGCACGCTCGTGCCGCAAACTTCGACGCCTTTTCGCGCCCGCCCGGTGCTGCAAAGTGTGTCAGGGGTAGGCGGCGAGTTTATTGCGCGCGGCGGGGCGCGTCTGTACTCTTGCGTACTTTTAGAGCGGGGCGGCAGCAGCCGCGCGCGAGTGCGTCTATAATCTCCGGCATGAGCGTGATACCGACCAAGATGCAAATCTCAGCGGGCGGCGTAGTGTTTCGCCGCGGCTCCGGGTCGCGCGTCGAGGTGGCTCTGATTTCGGTGGGCGACAAGAAGCGTTGGCAGTTGCCGAAAGGTTTGGTTGACGCGGGCGAGGCGACGGAGGCCGCCGCCATGCGCGAGGCGCGCGAAGAGACCGGCGTTGAGACCGAACTCGTCGCGCTGCTGGACAAGATCGAATACTGGTACTACTCGACCAACCGGGGCGGGCGCGTGCGCTTTCACAAGTTCGTCTATTTCTACCTGCTGCGCTACCTGTCCGGCGACGTGCGCGATCACGACGCGGAAGTGAACGAGGCGCGCTGGGTGGAGATAGACGAGGCGCGCACGCTGCTGGCCTTCGCGGGCGAGCGCAAGGTGGTCGAGCGTGCGCGCGAGATGCTCGCCGCCGGGGACGATTCTCGTCAGGAATAATTGTTCCGGCCTTTGCGCCGGAGGTCGGGCTTCAGCGTCCGGCCTTCGGTCGCTTCGGGTTGCCCGCGCCGGACTTGGGAGTGGCCGCCGCCTCGTCCGCATCCGTCCCCAGATTCAAGTCCGGCCTGTCGTGCTGCGCCTGCACGACTTCGGAGCGTTTGCCGAGTTTGTTTTCCGCGCCCCGCTCCGTGCTCTGCTTTTTGCCCTCGCCCGTCGGCGGTTGATTCACTTTTCCACGACTCTTATTCGCCATTTGCCGTTGTCCTCCCTGAAATCATTCTCACTTGATCGTCACTCGTCGGCGGAAGCCCCGCCTCCCCGGTCTTCAACTTTTCTCCGCGTCGCGCGTGAGCAGCTTCCGCGCTTTCTCCATCTCCTTTTTACCATCGTCGCTCACCGGCGGGTAGCGTAGTTTGAGTGATTTCAACTTGGCAACCACGAGTTCGGCGACGACGAGCGAGCTAAACCAGCGGTGGTCTGCGGGAATGATGTACCACGGCGCGTCCTTCTTGTTCGTCTGCGTGATGGCATCCTCGAAGGCGCGCATGTATTCGTCCCAACGGTCACGCTCCGTCACGTCGTTCATCGAAAACTTCCATTTCTTCTCCGGCGCTTCGAGGCGTTCGAGCAGCCGCTCGCGCTGCTTCTCTTTCGAGAGGTGCAGGAAGAATTTCATCACATGGATGCCGTTCTCCGTCAGGTATTGCTCGAAGTTGTTGATCTGCGTGAAGCGTTGCCGCCAGATGTTGCGCGCGTCGCGGATGCGCGGCGGCAACTGCTGGTCTTCGAGCCGTTCGGGGTGGACGCGCGTGGAAAGCACTTCCTCGTAGTAGGAGCGGTTGAAGATGCCGATCTGCCCGCGCTTGGGCAAATACCTGACGAAACGCCAGAGGTAATCGTGCTTGAGTTCCGTCGCGCCCGGCTTCTCGCTGAGCATCACCATGCAGCCCTGCGGGTCAGTGCTCGACATGACGTGTTTGATCGTGCCGTCCTTGCCCGCGCCGTCCATCGCCTGAAAGATGAGCAGGAGCGACTGTCGCTCCTCCGCCATGAGTTTGTCCTGATACTTCGCGAGGCTCTCGCAGTCGTCCTGAATCTTGGCCTCCGCTTCCGCCTCGCTCTTGAACTTCCCGGTGAACGCCGGGTCGTAATTATTCAGACGCACTCTTTCGCCCGCACGCACGAGAAACCCTTGTTGCTTCATTCGCACCCCGCCCTTCGTTTAGTTGAACTTAAAAAACTTCTTTCCCTTCGAGACTAAAACACAACGTCGCACGGGTACGGAATCGCGGAACCGTTACCGTGCGACCGGATTCTCTAGCCGCCCGCCCTTGTCCGCGACGAGCAGTTGCCGCGCCTCGCGCCTGAGCGCGGGCAGGCGCAGGCTGAAAATCAACGCGCTCAGGATACAGCCCGCGCCGCCGAGCGCGACCGTGTTTGCCGCGCCCACGCGTTCCGCGAGCCAGCCCGCCAGCAGCGCGCCCACCGGAGCCATGCCGAGAAACATCATCGAGTAGACGGCCATCACGCGCCCGCGCAAGGCGTCTGGAACCATGGCCTGTATGAGCGTGTTCGACGAAGCGATCTGGATGATCATCGAGAACCCGACGACGACCAGCACCACGACGGCCAGACGAAAATCCCGCATCTGCGAAAACACCACCAGACTCCCGCCGAACCCCGCCGACGAGAAGGCCACCCAACGCCCCATCCCGCGCACCCCGCGCCGCGTCATGAGCAGGAGAGCCGCGCCGAGCGCGCCCACGCCCGCCGCCCCCAGCAGCAGGCCGAGGCCGCCCGCCCCGACGTGCAGGATGCGGTCGGCGAAGACCGGCATCAGCACTGTGTAAGGCATGCCCAGCAGACTGACGAGGCCGAGCAGCACGATCAGCGCGCGGATCGGCCCGGTGCGCCCGACGAAGCTGAAGCCCTCGACGACGCGCCGGACGGGCGAACGTCGCTCCGCAACCGTCTCCTGCCGCTTGACGCGCATCCTTGAGAGTCCCGCGATGACGGCGATGTAGCTCACCGCGTTGACGAAGAAGCACCAGCCCTCGCCGATGGTGGCGACGAGCAAACCGGCCATCGCAGGCCCGGCGAGTCGCGCCCCGTTGATCATGGAAGAATTGAGAGCGATGGCGTTGACGAGGTCGTCACGACCGACGAGGTCTGCGACGAACGCCTGTCTCGACGGAAGATCAAAGGCGTTGACGACGCCGACGAGCGCGGCGAGCACGAAGACGTGCCAGACGGCGACCTTCCCCGTCAGCGTCAGGACGGCGAGCGCGAAGGCGAGCAGCATGGCGAGCGTTTGCGTCGTGATCAGAATCCGGTGGCGGCTGAAACTGTCGGCGGCCATGCCGCCCACGGGCGCGAGCAGGAAGCCGGGTATCTGACCCGCAAACGCGACGAGGCCGAGCGTCGCCGCCGAACCCGTCAGGCGGTAGACGAGCCACGATTGCGCCACGATCTGCATCCATGTGCCGGTCAGCGAAATGAGTTGCCCGCCGTAAAAGAGCCTGTAATTCTTGTGGCCGAGCGAGCGCAACGCCGCCGGTATCCGAAATCTTTCCGGCGCGGCTGGAGCAGTCTCGCCGTCTCTCGTCACTTCCGCCTGAATAACTTTCACCCCTCGTTCGCTTCCCTGAAAATTCTTCCGGCCACAAACGGCATCGCGCCGTCGCCGTTTGTTGTCACCTTATTAAGCCCTCTTAACTCGATGAAACTCGCCGATGATAAGATGGCCGCGAGACGAAAGGATGACCTTCATTTCAAGAAACTGTGACAGGCGAGCAAGTGAGCCTCGTCGCGCGTTTTACTCGCCCGCCTGAGCGTCGAGCGATTGGAGCGCGCGTTCGAGCATGGCGCGGTGCGCGGGATTGGTCGCGCGGCTGAGTTGATCGAGGATGCGCGCTCTCGACAGGCGCAGGGATTCCAGTTTCGCTTCGCGCTCGCGCTCTTCGGGCGATGAACTATTTTTACGCAAGCGCGCCTCCGCCGCCGCCTGCTGCCGCTCCAACGCGTCTTCCATCTGCCCCGCCAGTGCATCTCCGTCCCATCCTCCGGCCATCTCGCTGTCCCTTTCCCGCCGCCCCGCGCGCGGGGCAACGTCAATCAAACTCGCCGACCAACCGCAACACACGCTCACTCGTCCGTCTGCGGTTTCGCGCGCGAACGCTTCAGACGCGAGCGACGCGCCTTCGCCTCAAGCTTACGCTCCTTCGCCCCTTGCGTGATGCGCGTCGGGACGCGCTTCGCCGGGCGATGATTTAATTTCTCCACGCGCTCGCGGAGCTTGCGCAGGCACGTCGCTTTATTCTGGTGCTGGCTGCGCGCCTCGCGGCAGGTGACGACGACGCCCGAAGGCATGTGTGTGAGCCTGATCGCGCTCTCGGTTTTGTTGACGTGCTGGCCGCCGGGGCCGCTGGCGCGGAAGGTGTCAACCTCACACTCTCGCAGCAAGTCGTCGTCGGATTCCGGCAGTATGATCATCGCAACCGCTCACACGAACACAATCAAACGCGCGGCACGAACTGCGGCGCGCGCCCGTCTCCCCGCGAGTCTCAGGAAAGCCTGATGACGTTTTTGATCCCGCCCGCTTTGCCGAGCAACAGGTCGCGGTGCTCCTCGATGGGGACGCGCGCGGTGATGAGCGAGTTGACGGCTTGAGGCCAGCGTTGATGGAAGATTTCGAGATCGCGGATGGCGGCCTCGAAGGCGTCGCGCCCGGCGTTGACCGTGCCGAAAGCCACTTGATTGCGCAGCACCAGATTGCGCATCAGCAAGTCTGTGTCAACCGCGACGGGGGCTTTCCTTCCCGGCACGCCCGTAAAGATGAACACGCCGTTCGTGTCGAGATGTTGCATCACCTCGAAGGCCAGCCCCGACGCGCCGACTGCCTCGTAGACGAGATCGATCCCGCCGACCCGCTCGGCCAACTCTTCGACCTTGTGCGTCTCCGCCGAGATGTATGTCCCGCCAAACGATTCGACGAGCCGCGCCTTGTCGCTCGTCTCCGCTTCTCTCGAATAGACGTAGGTGTCGAACCCCGCGACGACGAGCGCCATCGCGCCGAGCAGCCCGACCGGCCCTGCGCCGAGCACAACCGCCCGCTGGTAAAGCCACTCGCGCGGCGCGCCCGCGCTCTCATGCGGCGCGGCGTCGGCGGGCGCGGGAGGCTGAGGCGGCGGCTGTGTCTTCTTGTTGTCGGGCGGAGAAAACCACCACGGGAGTCGCTTCTGCATGTGCCAGACTTCGGCCAGAGCCTTCTCCGCAATCGTCAGCGGCTCGACGAGCACGCCGACCTCGCGCAACTGTGCGGGCACGACGTTCATGTAGCGTTCGTCGTCAACGACGAACTCGGTCAGGTAGCCATGCTGTTCCTTGATGCCGCGCTCGGTGAAATCGCCTGTGGCGCAAAAATCCTGTCGCCCCATGCGACATGCGATGCAAGTCTCGTGCGGGCAAGGGCGGCGCACGGAGGCGACGACCAGATCGCCGCGCTTCAGACGATCAACCCCGTCGCCCGTCTCCACTACTTCGGACAGCGATTCGTGGCCGAGCAACAGGTAAGGCGAACCTTTGGGCGGCGTGCCGTAATCGAAGGCGCAAATCTCCTTGTCCGTGCCGCAGATGCCGACTTCGAGAACGCGCAGTTTAACTTCCGTGGGCGACGAGAGGCGCGGTTCTTCGTGCTCGATTATTTTGATTTCCTTCGCTTCGGGGAAGACGGCGACTGCTTTCATATCGTTATGCTCACGCTTGCTGGCCAGCACGCGCCGCTCATTCGCCGAGCGCGGCGTATTTGAAGAGGCGAAACCTGTATTGCTGCTGCGCGCGGATGTTCGCAGCGACCGCGCCGTGCAGGTTTTCGTCCCACGTCGCGTATTGATCGATGAAACGATCCGCCGCGGCCTTGTCGCCCGCCGATTGCACTTCGAGCACGCGCTTCAGAAGGTCGCCGACGGCGTCGTGGTATTTGTCGTAGTTGATCGAGAGCCGCTTGGTCTGCGGGTCGAAGCGCAGCACGCCGCGCTCCAAAAAGAAGTTCCATTGCATGAGTTGCATGGTGTTGTAGGGCTGCGTGCGGCGCGGGCGGTTGTTCTGTAAAACGCGCTGGATGCCGCTGGCATAGAGCGAGCGCAACTGCGCGTCGGTGTAATAACCGGATTTGCGCAACGCTTCGGCGACGTAGAGCGAGACGAGGTCGGCCTTCATCTCTTCGAGCAAGCTTGAGTTCGCCTCCAACGCCGTGTCGAGGTCGCGCCCGTCGCGCGTCTGATCCACGCCGAGGTAGTGGCCGACTTCGTGCCAGAGCGTGCGGTAGAAACTGCCGTCGAAAGTGAGTTCTGCCGCGTGCGCGGGGGCGACAGCCGCGCCCCATGCGTTGCCCGAACCCTTGAAAATCTCCGGGTGGCGCATGATGTTCGCGCGCAGGAGGATGGTGCGCCCGTAGCGGCGCGCGAGATAGCTTTCGTTCGGCAGGATGGTCGCGGTGTTGCCGCCGCGCGATTGCCCGAAATCCCCGATCACGTCGTAGACGCCGACGGGGATGTCTTCGCGCACGCGCTTATGACGGTCGTAAGGCAGCGAATCTTCGAGCGCCTGCAAGCCTTTCATGGCGCGGCGCAACTCGTCCGTCTCCTGCCGCCGCGTGGCGAGCACGTTGAGAGCGTAGAAGGCTTTGACGCCGTAAAGCTCGTCGTCGTAAACCTCGTAAGAGCCGATCTGCGCGTTCAGGTTTTTGAAGCGGCCTGTGATCCACGCGGCGTCGCCCGACTCGTAATCGTCCGAGAGCAGGTCGCGGCTGCGGTTGCGCAGGTAGCGCGCGAACTCCTCGTCGTCCCGTTGCACGGCGTCGGCGGCCTCGTTCAAGAGCGCGTGCGCCTTGATCATCTCGTCGGCGTAGGCGACCGAATAAGGCACGGCATATAACATCTTGGCGTCGGGGCGCGCGGAGAGTTTCGCCAGATCGCTTTGCAGCCCCGGATGCAGCGTCGAGAGCGCAGGATACTGCCTGAGTTTGGCGAGGTCTGCCCTCAAATTTTGCGCCGTGGCGCGGCGGACGACGGTGCGCAGGTCGAGTATGGAATCTCTTCTTTCGGGGTGTGCGGCGAGAAACGCATCAACTTCCTGCTTGGTGATGCCCCACGGGTAGACGTTGACGCCCGGCGGCGTCATCTCCACCGGCATAAACGGCTCGCGCTTGTTATCCAGCGTCGTCGCAATCGGCCCTTGATAGAGCCGGTAGAGCGTGAGCAGATTTTGCGTAGCCACGCCCGGCATGTTCCGTTCGAGCGCGGCAAGCGAGGCACGCGCGTGGCGTGCCTCACGGTGTCGCTGCTGCTCGTAAACATCCTGAAAAATTTTCCCCACTTCGAGCAGCTTAGCGACCGCCCTGCGCTCGCCCTCCGTCAGGTGCGAGAGGTCTGGCGCGAGACGCACGGTCTGCGTCTTGGCGATGATCGCCCCGCTCTGCTCGGGCGACCAATAGCCGGTGAGTTGCCCGCCCCGGGAATTCCGGTTCGGCGCGGTCTGCGCCTGAGCGCACACGCACGCGACAAGTATGACAGTTAAACTCCGCAAGATTTTCATGACCCACCTCTGCCGCTGATTTTAGTTGCCGTTGATTTTACCGGAAGCGCGTGCCGTTCAGAAGCAGAGCCGCGCTTGCGCGCGCCGCAGCCTTCGTCCGTCCGGTGCGACTTACGCTCGCGCGCATGTATAATCACGCCCCTCTGCGAATCAATCGAACGGCGCGAAGCGCGGCGGAAACTAATCTTGGCTGAGAACAATCAACAACTGATCGCTCACCTGCGGAGAGCCGTGGAGGAGTTGGTGCGCCCGCTCGCGGAGAGCATTCAAATGGTCTGGCGCGGCGAGAAAAGCGCTGCGCCCAACGCGCGGACGGTGCTTGAGAACCACCTGCGGATGACCGCGCGGCAGTTCATCAACGCGAGAACGGCATCGGCGGCAGACAAGCAAAGGTTCTATCAAGACATCTGCCGCAGCTTTCAGTTGCGCCCCGACGGCGACGCCTTTTCAAATCTCAAACCCGATTACTCGCAAACGCCCCTCGCCAAAAACTTCGCCCACACGCCCGTCAGCATCTCTTATCTCGAAGCCTACGACGCGCGCCACGGCACGAGCTACGCCGACAAGACGCGCCACCTGCTCTTTCAGTTCGCCAATCTCGTCGTCAAGTTCGACGGCACGATCACGCCCGCAGAGGAAGCCACGCTCTCGGAGTTTAAAGAAGTTCTCTACCCGGCGGGCGGCGCGGGCGCGCAAAGCGAAAACTCCGGGACGGCAGTTGCGGAGCAGCCGACGCCCGAGCCTGTCGTGCCGGAAGAACCGCCGCGCACGCTCGAAGACGTGCTCGCGGAGTTGGACGCGCTCGTCGGGCTTGAGCGCGTAAAGTCGGACGTGCGCCAACTGATCAACTTCCTCAAGGTGCAGAAGATGCGCGAGGAGCAGGGCATGCGCGGCCTGACCACTTCGCGCCACCTCGTTTTTTACGGCAATCCCGGCACGGGCAAGACCACCATCGCGCGCCTGCTCGCGCAAATCTACCGCGCGCTCGGCATCCTGCGTCGCGGCCATCTCGTCGAGACGGATCGCGCCGGGCTGGTCGCCGGTTATGTCGGGCAGACCGCCCTCAAAGTGCGCGAGGTCGTAGGCCGCGCGCTTGGCGGCGTGCTGTTCATAGACGAGGCTTACGCGCTGACGCCGGGCGGCGGCGGCAACGATTTCGGGCATGAGGCCGTCGAGACGCTGTTGAAGATGATGGAAGACCACCGCGA
>DASPJG010000298.1:0-9357 GCA_035628755.1 Pyrinomonadaceae bacterium | reverse complement strand
GGGAGTGACTAAATCAGACATGAGACGAAGTCAATGATGTTGCTAGGATAACGCGGGTGCTGTTGCTGATAGTTCTGCCGCTGATTCCAACACCAGACGAACAACTCGACCGCTCGACGTAAAGCATGAATGCACTTGGAGAAGCAGCGCGAGCGTCTCGTCAGACGTGCGAGGTAGTGGCGCAGTTCAGCGTTATCGCCTTCTACCGAGTAGGTCTGTGACTTGTTGTACATCGAGGTGTGCTTGCCCCACCAGCATAGTTCCCGGTACGTGTTGAAAGCATCTGAGAAGTAACTCTTGGCAGGCGGCGCGGAGTCTATCACAGACTGCATCACTTGCGGCGTACGCTCCTCGCAGACCGTGTGGGCGACGATGCGGCGCGTCTCCCGCTCGACGAGAGTGACGATATACGCAGGCTTTTTTTAGTTCCGATGAAGGTGAACAACTCGTCCATCGCCAGCGTGCCTGCGGTCTCAGGACTGAGCGCAGGCTCTTCTCTGGCGCGCAACTGCGTGTGCGCTGCGTTGACCCAGTTGGCGACCGATTGGTGATTAACCGAGAGGAGGCGTCCGATGCGGCGCAAGCCGTTGCCTTCGAGGTAGAGCTTGAGAGCTTGCTCTCGTATCTGGTCGTTATAGCCGAGCGGAAGTGGCTCTGGCGTGTACTGGCGACGGCATGCCTGACATTGCAGGCGTTGCGAGCCGGTGCGCTTAAAGCCTGATTTCACTTGGCGCTCGCTACTGTGGCAATAGGGACATTGGTGCATGTCAAGTCTTATAACATCATCAGGTCTGATTTAGGCAATCCCTGGCGTGGAAAAGTGTTGACAGCAATTGTCGGCGGGAATATCGTAAGTACGCTTTAGGTCTCCCTCGCTTCAGCCGCTTGATGTGGCCTCACATAAACCATGTTTCGTTAGAAGTTATTAGATCATGCAGTAACTCCCCAATCGTTGTCGAGATTTAAAAGGCTCAACGGGCGTTGTCCATGATGGTCATGAGTGTTTTCCAAGTTGATCATTGATTAGGATAAATGCAGGTGTGGCAGGACGGTCGTCCTCGCCAACGCGAATGGTCGCCGCCTTCGTGAGCTGCGGAGAAGTTCAAATAACAACCATGACGGACATTGGCGAGAAAGAAAATCAAGACCCCTCACCTGAAACGAGGCCGATTCCCGATCCCGATCTCAAAAAGTCGAACACCGCGAAAAAGGGAGCAAGTAAGGGGAGTGCTGCGAAAGAAAATCCCCCGGTGAAGAGGAAAACGACTAAGCCGCTTCCCCCTCCTCCCCGCAGCGGACTTTCTAATGTCGATTTATGGCAAATAATCGGTGTCTTGCTCGGCGTGATTACCGTCACGGTGACGGCGACAATGTTTATAAACAATAAGCTTGAAGGCAATGCTATTCGTAAAGCTACAAAGGAAGATTTTTGGAGATAGCAGATAGCAACGGCCTTAATTTGGAGAGCGCGCTGCACCATTACTTAGGGGAGAAGCGCGGAGATATAGTCTACCGCAGGTTGGTGAAGAGGTTTGAGAACAGCGACATCATTCCCTCACAAAAGCAGTCGATGAAGTATTACATAACAATTTCAGAGACGCCGCCCACGGGAGTGGAGTTAGCGGAAACTTTGCGAAAAGGGAATTATTTGTTTATCGAGTCGGAGTTGGATTTCAGGAAGTTTGAAGCCAAGCCGCGAAAGGAAGTAATCATCGCCGCCATCACCGAGCCGAACGAACTTGCCAGATGGGTGCGCAAAAAGGATGTGATCTTTCGGGAAGTTATCGGGGTAAATAAAACAGATCAAGACTGGCTGAAAGCCCGCCTCGAAGAGATGAACAAAGCCCAGAGCGCGGAGGAAAGAATAAAAATTTCCAACCAAATCTTTCGTGTGGATTTTAGCATCAACGACATGGCGGTTCCGCCCGTCGATCTGCGAAAAGAAGCCTTCGGCCTCAGCCTGGTATATAAAGTACCCAACATTAACTGGAACGAGCCGGTGCAGTTCAAGTTCCGGTATACCTTCGTCCAGCCGAAGGAAGAGACGGCTTTTCCTATCGTCATCACCGAGCCGACGCAAAATCTGGATGTCCGGGTAGATTATTCCAGAGCCTCACTACGCAACCTCAACTATTTTCGAGCCTTCTTTGTCGGCGATGAAGAGAACCCTCATGTCAGTCTGGATCGCAATAACAGTATTCTGCAAATAAGGTCAACTAAGGAGGATGAATGGATTTTTCCCGGCGGCGGCGTAATGGTTTATTGGTCACAGCAATGAGCCGGATGTCTCCCATCCGTCTGATGAAAGTTGTCTCCCTCGTATTGTTGATGGTGGGCTGCAATTCTAATCATGAAACGGCCATGAAGAGAGCGGAAGATGCATCTCAACTGTTGAATCTACGACACGTGGACACAACATTCGTGATCGATTCAAGGTATGCCTCGAAGAATAATTTCGTTGGTATTCAACTTTATCCTGAGAACGAACTGTTCTTACTCAAACCGGTGGCGGAGAGATTGAAAAGAGCGCAGGAGCGTCTGCGCGCGCAAAATGTAAGGCTCAAAATTCTGGACGCCTATAGACCCTTGCAGGTGCAAAAGAAGATGTGGGAACTCGTACCTGACGAGAGGTATGTGGCAAACCCGGCCAAAGGGTCGAATCACAATCGGGGTTGCGCCGTAGATGTCACCCTCGTCGATGCTTCGGGCAAGGATTTAGCCATGCCGACGCCTTTCGATGATTTTACCGAGCGCGCCCATTCACAGTTTATGAATCTTCCCGAAGACATCTTAAAGAACCGCCAAATTTTAAGGGATGCTATGACCGCTGAAGGTTTCCTGCCATTTCTCACCGAGTGGTGGCACTTCGACGACCCTGATTGTCGTCAATGGCCTGTTCTAGACATCAACCCGTATCAGAAACCGTTTTTCCCTGAGAAGTAGATGGGAATTGTGCGAACTGGCAACCTTCGTCGGGCGAGTTTAGCGAGACCAATCTGCCCGCAACGCGCAGACTCTTTCCGGTGTGGTTTCCCGCGTCCTTCCGACCGTTATCGTTAAGCGCAAACCTGCGGATGGCAGGTGTCTGCCGGTAGTTTCGAGCAGCACACCTTAAGACGGAAGGACGCCCGCCCATCAACTCGCGTTTGATGATCCATATCCGGCCTTCAGCAAGTCAGTATTGAATAAGGCTGCCTTCGCGTTTGGCGCGGCGGACGGCGCGGGAGAAGACCCAGAAGGAGAAGGGCATGAGGACGGCGAGGAACATCAGGAGCGTGAAGAGCGGTTCGCGCACTTCGTTGAAGCCCTGACCCTGTATGAGCACGCGGCGGATGCCGTCGAGGCCGTAAGTGGGCGGGAGGAAACGCGAAATGCCGCCGAGGATGCGCCCGCCGTATTCGTTGAGCAGTTGCGTGGGGAAGAAAACGCCGGAGAAGAGTGTGGAGGTGGTGGCGAGCAGGATGCCGAACGGGTCGCCGCGCTTGAAGACTACCGCGAAACTCGCGGAGAGGATGCCGACCGAGGCGAGCACGAGCGTTGTGATGATCAGGAAGAGAAACGCGAGCAGGAAGTTTCCCTGAAAGCGCACGTCGAAGAAGAGCCAGCCGAAGAGCAGGTAGAGCGAAGAATAGACGGTGGCCTGCGCGAAGTCGTAGGCGGAACTTGAGACGATGAAAGTGGGGATGCTGACGGGCGTCATCAACACGCCTTCGAGCGTGCCCTGCGCCTGCTCCTGCCGGATGGCGTTGGCGAAACTGGAGAAGCCGGTCATAAAGTAGTTGAGCACGGCCAGCCCGGTGATCCACGCGGCGAGCGGGTTCGTCCATTGCGTGTAGGAGGTGACCGCGCCGCCGGTGAAAATTTTGGAGATGAAAAAAAGCGTCGTCACGAAGAAAAGAATCTCCAGCGTGCGGAAGAGAAACTGGATTCGATAGCTCAACGCCAACTGGAAATCGCGCACGATAAAGGCGCGCAGCCGCCCCAGAAATCTGCCTACTCGTTTCACGTCTCTACGCCCTCCTGTGGCTCTCTCTCATAGGTTTCCAGCACGTCGAGCAACGTGGCGCGCTCGGAATCGCACGCGAGGATGCGTCCGCCCGCGTCGTGTAGGGCGCGCACCGCACTATCGAGTTTGTCGTCGTCAACCGCGCGGGTGAATTGCACGACGAGGGCGCGCCCGTCGCCGGACAGTTCAAACTCGCCCAACGCCTGCGGCAGCGCGTCGCGCGCTTGTTCTGTCGAGAGGCCGCGCGCGGTGATGCGCACGCGCTCCGCGTTTTTATGCACGGCGCGAAGGCGTTCGGGCGTGTCGAGCGCGCGTATCTGCCCGCGCGAGATAACTGCGACACGGGCGCACAGTTCCTCGATCTCGGCGAGATTGTGCGAAGTGAGCAGCACGGTCACGGGCATGTCGGCGTCGCGGGCGAGCGAGTTGATGAGGGCGCGCGTTGCGGCGGCGGCGAGCGGGTCGAGCGAACGGGTCGGTTCGTCGAGCAGGAGGATGCGGGGCGAACTGAGCATGGCGCGGGCGACGGCGACGCGTTGCTTGTTACCCGTCGAGAGTTCGCCGAAGCGACGGTGCGCGAGCGGTTCAAGTTCGAGGCGCGCGAGCAGTTCGGCGATGCGCGTGCGCGCCCGCGCGTCCGCCAGACCGTAGAGACGCGCGAAGAAGGTGAGATTTTGCTCGATGGTCAGACGCCAGTAGAAACTGCGTTCCTCGGCTGTGGCGAGCCCGAGTTGGGCGCGCACGGCCATCTCTTCGCGCACGCTGTCGAAGCCGCCGACGACGACCGCACCGGAAGTAGGTTGCACGAGCGTTGCGATGATTTTAGTGAGCGTGGTCTTGCCCGCGCCATTGCGCCCGATGAGACCGAAGATTTCACCCTCGCGCACATCGAAACTGACATCGCGCAGGGCTTCGACCGGATTGGTCGCCTTGCGCCGGAAAAATTTCTTGAGACGGGCGAGCGCGACGGGATAAGTTTTCGAGAGTTGCCGGATCGAGATGGCGACGCGCTGCGCCGGAGTTTCGCGCGCTTCATCATCGCCGTGGTCGTGATCAGGAGGTGGAATAGGGACGGTCACGATTGAGAAATGCTGTTTGCCGTTTAACGCCTAACGTTTGCGCTGTCGCGGGTCGAGATATTCGCGCAGTCCGTCGCCGATGAAGTTGAAGGCGAGTACGGAGAGCGCGATGGCGATGCCGGGGACGAGCAGCGCGTGAGGCGCGCCTTGCAGCGTCGAGAGATCGCGCGCCTCTTCGAGCATCACGCCCCACGAAGGCGCGGGCGGCGGCACGCCCAAACCCAAAAACGAAAGCGTCGCTTCCGCCAGCACCGCGCCCGCCATGCCGAGGCTCGCTTGCACGATGAGCGGTTGGATGGCGTTCGGCAAAATGTGAACGAAGAGGATGCGCATGTCGCTCGCCCCTAAAGCGCGCGCCGCCTGTACGAAATCATATTCGCGCACCTTCAACACCTGACCGCGAATCACGCGCGCGTAGCCCACCCAGCCGATGATGCAGAGCGCGAGGATCAACTTGTTCAAGCCCGCGCCGAGAAACGCGACCATCGCGATGGCGAGCAACAGGCCGGGGAAGGCGAGAAAGACGTTGAAGAGATAACCGTTGACGATGCGGTCGATCCATCCGCCGTAGTAGCCCGCGAGTGAGCCGATGACCGTCCCGATGAACGTCGAGACGAAAACGACCACGAGGCCGACGCGCAACGAGATGCGCGCGCCATAGATGACGCGCGAGAAAATGTCGCACCCCGTCGCATCCGTGCCGAGCCAGTGCGCCGCGGAAGGAGCTGCGTAGCGGTTGAGCAGGTCGGTCTCCCCGACATCGTGCGTCGCAATCAGCGGCGCAAACACGGCCACGACGACGAACAACCCGACGATGACTAAACCGAATTTTGAGAGACGATTCACGATTTATGAAACCCTTATTCTGGGATCAAGCCACCGGTAAATAATGTCCGTGAGCGTGTTGGCGAAGATGTAGGTCACGCTGATGACGAGGACGCAGCCTTGCACGAGGCGATAGTCGCGTTTGCCGATGCCGTCGTCGATGAGCAGCAGACCCAGACCCGGCCAGTTGAAAATCTTCTCCGTGATGATCGCCCCGGCGAGCAGCACGCCGAGTTGCAGGCCGAGGATCGTGACCACCGGGATGAGACCGTTTTTGAGAACGTGCTTGTAGACGACCGTTCGCTCGCTCAAACCTTTGGCGCGCGCCGTGCGCACATAGTCCTCGCCCATCTCTTCGATGACGGACGAGCGCACCATGCGCGTGAGCAGCGCGGAGAGCGCCGCGCCGAGCGTGACGGCTGGCAGAATGATGTCCTCCCAGTTATTACGCCCGGAGGGGGCGAGCCAGCCGAGTTGGAGCGCGAAGAGATAGATGAACAATGGGCCTAAGACGAAACCCGGCGTGCTGATTCCGACGAGCGCGATGACGGAGAGAACGTTATCGAGCCAAGTCCCGCGATTCTTCCCGGCGATGACGCCGAGCGGAATGGAGATCGACACCGCGACGAGCAACGCGACGACGGCGAGTTGAGCCGTCGAAACAAAGCGCGACTGTAGAAAATCATCGAACACATCGCCCCACGTCGCCGCTTGCCCTCCGCAACGCCCGAAAATTACTTTCGTGATCGGGCAGTCGGAGCGAAACGAACGCCCCATGTCGCCGCGTAGGATCGTGCCCCAGTAATCAATGTAGCGGTTGTTCAGCCCGTGCCAGCGAAAGTCCCTCTGCCCCTGTTCGTCGCGCGCGTAGGAGAAGAAGAAAGCGGGACGGTCGAGGTTGTGCTTCTGGCGAAACTGCTCGATCTGCGCGGACGTGGCATCTTCGCCGAGTGTGGCCGTCGCCGGGTCGCCGGGCACGAGTTCGATCAGGAGCGTGACGAGCGAAACCACCGTCCACACCACGAGGAGGAGGATTAAGATGCGCCGCGAGACATCGAGTAGCTTGTGCTTCATCTTCGACGATGCGTCTGCAAATGTTCTGGAGAGTGTTTAGTTTGAAACTGCGCGCAGGATGATAGCAGGGAAGAGAGTAAATCGTGAATCGCGAAGCGAGAAAACTTGCCTCGCCAATTCACGGTTTACGGCTTTTAAAGGTTCACTAAAAAAACGTAGCCCGACGGAAATTGTGTCTATCGTCACGCGAACAGCCCCGACAACCGTCGCGCGGGAATGAGCACAAAACCCATCGGACTACGTTTTCGGTTTGCGCTCTTACGAAGAAGCGCAAGCCAATCTCGGATCAGGCGCGCTTGGGACGGATGCCCAGATGCAACGCCGCAATGCCGCCCGTCAAATTCTGATACGTCACCTCGCCGAAGCCGACCTCGCGCATCAGCTCCGCCAGCCGCTTCTGATCCGGGAAGCGCGACACGGAATCCGGCAGGTATTCATACGCGCCCCGCGAGCCGCTCACGAGACCGCCGATGCGCGGCAGCACGCGCGTAAAATAGAACTGAAAAAGAGCGCGAAAGCCCGGCACGACCGGGTGCGAAAATTCAAGAACCGCGACGCGCCCGCCCGGCCTCAATACGCGAAACAACTCCGCGAGACCGCCCTCGACGCTTGCCAGATTCCGCAGACCGAATGCGATGGTTGCGACATCGAAAGTCTTGTCTGCGAACGGCAGCCGAAGGGCGTCTGCTTCGACGAACGGAATCCCGCGCTTCTGCTGTGTGGCCTTGCGCGCCGCGACTTCCAGCATCGGGCGGCAGAAATCAAGCCCGGTCACGCTCGTCTGCCCGGCTTCGGAGAGCGTCAACGCGAGGTCGCCCGTGCCGCAAGCCACGTCGAGCGTGCGCGTCCCGGCAGAGAGCGAGGGGCGCAGCCGTTCGGCCACAAGCCTGCGCCAGCGGCGATCAATATTCGCCGACAGCAGGTGATTTAAAAGATCATAGCGGCGCGCGATGCCCGCGAACATCGAGTTGACCCGGCGTGCGTGCTCCTGCCGACGTTCGTTTTCATTCGGGCTTGTTGGCGTGGACACCTTAAATGATTGTGCGGGGATAATTGGTTGCAGACAGCTTGCGATTTGTTTGTGAATTGACTATGGCCGCTTCGGCGTCGCCTGCTCGGACGCGGGTGCGGGCGGGGCGGAACTCGCCCCCGCCACTTCTATACCGCCGCTCAGACGCGCCAGTTCGCCGCGCAGTTGCGCCGCATCGCCGACCACGACGCTCGCCAGCTTGCCCTCGCCGCTAAAAAGCCGCGCGGCAACGCGTTGCACGTCGGCAGGGGTGAGGGCGTTTAAGGCGCGCTCGTCGTCGGCGAGCGTGGAGTTGTAAGTGGCCGCGTCGAGCCATTCGTCTGCGAGGGCTTCGGGGCGTTGCCTGCGTTCGTTGTGCGCGGCGAGCGCGGTGCGTCTCGCCTTATCCAACTCGGCGGCGGAGACGGGCGAGGCCGCGAGATTCGAGATGACCGTGCGCGCCGCTTCGAGCGTCTGCGCGGCTGCGCCCGCCGGGACGGTCGTTCCGAGCAGCATGACGCCCGATAGGTTATGAGCGTCGTGGCGCGCGAAGGTAGACTTGGGCTGCAACTCTTTGAGTGCAGTTGCCCAGCGTTCGCGCAGGAGCGCGGCGACGACGCTAGCGGCGGCGCGGTCGCGGTCGGTGCGCGACAGGCCGCGCGTGGCCAGACGCACTTCGACTTCGTTTGCGCCGGGAGCGTTGACGATGAGCGTGCGCGCGTCGGGCGATTCGGGCTGGCGGAAAGTTGCCGGTGGAATGGAATCACTCTTGCGCCACGAGCCGAGAAATTGCCGGAAGGCGCGCATAGCGCGCGGAGCTTCGACGCCGCCGATGAGGACGAGCGTGGAATTGTTGGGATTGATGAAGCGGTCGCGCGCCAGCATCATGTCGGCGCGGTCGATCCGCGCGAGGCTTTCGGGCGTGCCCGCGAGCGTGCGCCCGTAGGGATATGAACGGTAGAGCCTGGCGGCGGCGGCGTGGTCGGCCAGAATGGCAGGCTGCGCGACGGTATCGCGCGCGGCTTTGAGACGGGCTTCGCGCAGGCGGTTCACGTCTTCGGCGGCGAGGCGCATTTGCAGCACGGCATTGCGCAGGAGTTCGACGAGCCGTTCAAAGTCGCTTGCCCTGCCGCTCAACAAAATCTCGATGTTGTCGTATGAAGTGTTGACTTCGAGCCGCCCGCCCAACTCTTCGACGACGTACTCGCGCGTCTCCGCATCGGGGAAGAGGGCGTCGCTCAGGAGCGTCATCAAGCCTTCCTTACCGGCGAGATCGAAGGCCGCCCCGTTGTTGATCCTGACTTTGAGCAAAACCTGCGGGTCGCCGGGGCGATGCAGGAGCAGGATGCGCAACCCGTTGAGAA
>DASPJG010000297.1:0-2400 GCA_035628755.1 Pyrinomonadaceae bacterium | reverse complement strand
ATGCCTTTGCACAGAGTGAAGACGAGTGCGGCTTCATCGGGGATGGGACGAGCCAGTAT
Organism: Pyrinomonadaceae bacterium; assembly: GCA_035628755.1. GTDB lineage: Bacteria > Acidobacteriota > Blastocatellia > Pyrinomonadales > Pyrinomonadaceae > JAIVJZ01. Next base: position 2,341 of record DASPJG010000297.1, on the reverse strand, counting down.
CACGGCATCGCGGGTGTCGTCCTGCGGCTGGTGGAACTGGATGAGACCGTGGCCAATGTGGCGGGGTTGGTGGAAGCGACCGGAGCGACGTGGGACAGCATCACGCGGGCTGACATGCTGCAGCTCGTCGAGCGTCTTCCCGAGTACGCTGACACAACGGAGACGAAGTGGTATTGCTCGCGGAAGTTCTACGCCAACGTGATGATGCGGATCATGCTGGAGGCGGGAGGGGTGACGGCGGCGCAACTGGAGAGCATGCGGGTGAAGATGTTCATGCACTATCCGGTGGAAATCGCGCAGGTGCTGCCGAAGAAGAGCGCGGCCTCACAGGTGCCGTGTCTGTTCGGAGACTTGCGCCAGGCGGCACGGTTCGGAGACCGGCGGCAGATCACGGTGGACGTGACGGACTCTAACCGGACGGAGTTCGAGGATGACCTGTTGACCATCCGAGGGACGGAGCGCTTCGACATCAACGTGCATGACGTGGGCAACGCCAGTGCTGATGAAGATGCGCGCGAGGCTGGCCCCATCGTCGGGCTCATTACTAAGCCGTAGCTGAAGGGAGCCACAAGATGAGAACGAAGTTGCGCGCCGTGCCCGACGTGAGCACTAAGCCGCCGGCTAAACTCCCGCCCGGCGTATCGCAGTTTCTTAATGTCGAGGAAGTGGCCACCATGCTCCGGCTCAGTCCCAAGACCGTCTACAACATGGTGTCACAGCGGCGAATCCCATTTCGAAAGGCTGGCCATCAACTCCTCTTCGACCAAAAAGAGATTGAAGCCTGGACGAAAGCAGGCGCAGATAATCAGTGACCTCCCGTGGCCGATCAAGTAGGATGCGGCTCACCCGGGCTGCACCTCGGGAAAGGAAGACGATCATGTCGGTTTTCAAACGCGGAGACAAATGGCACTACGCCTTTAGCATCCGTGGCATCCGCTACCGGAGAAGGATACCGGAAGCCCGTACTAAGTTCGAAGCCGAGAGGGCTGAAGTCGAGGCTAAGAAAGCGGTTTTCGAAGGGCGCTACGGAGCACCGGCGGGAGAAGATGATTTCATGGAGTTCGTCGAAAAAATTTTCTTACCTTGGTCGCGTGGTAACAAGCGCTCTTGGTATGACGACGTGCTCTGGGCGCGCCACGTAGCGCCGTGGTTCAAGGGGAAAAACTTCGCGCAGATTTCGCCTCTGCTCATCGAGAAATTCAAAAGGGAGCGGGGCGATTCAATTACCAGGAGGGGAACTAATCGAAGCCCGGCAACGGTCAACCGCGAACTGGAGATTCTTTCCAAAGTCTTCACCCTCGCAATTGATCAAGGGCTGACGAGCATTAACCCGTGCCGGAAGGTGAAGAAGCTCCGCATGGACAACAGGCGCACACGTTACCTGCTGGATGAAGAAGAGCACCGGCTGTTCGCCGTTCTGGAAGGGCCGCGCTCGCACCTGCGCCCACTGGTAACGGTCGCGCTCGGCACCGGGATGAGGCGGGGCGATTTACTCGCGTTGCGCTGGGAGCAGATTGATCTACAGCGCAGCGTGGTCTACGTCCCGAACTCGAAAACGGGGAAGGATTACGAGGTGCCAATGAATCAGGATGTGCGCGCTACATTGCTGGAGCTTCGACGCGGAGCTGGTGGAGCAGAGCACGTTTTCATCAACGCCGAGACAGACCGACCTTATACAAGTCTCAAGAATGGATTTGTTAATGCGTGCCGCCTGGCAGGCATCTCAGGCTTGCGTTGGCACGATCTGCGGCACACGTTCGGGACTCGCTTAGGTGAGGCGGGCTATGCGGAGGCGACGATAGGGGAACTGATGGGGCATTCTTCAGGAACCACGACGCGTCGCTACACGCATGGTACGGAGCGGGCGAAACGGGCGGCTGTGGAAGCTGCCCGCGTGGGCGCGCGGGAAACCTGCCACAATCCTGCCACAAAGGGAAAACGGCCACCGAAGCTGGTAGCCGTAAATCGTTGAAACTTATTGGTGGAGCAGAGGAGGGTCGAACTCCTGACCTCCGCATTGCGAACGCGGCGCTCTGCCAAACTGAGCTACTGCCCCACGCGTTGGGGGAAATATTAGAGAGCGGGGCGGGTGGTGTCAAGCGGCCATTGGTGGCGAGCGTTCGTGAATGGGGGCGGGAGGCGCATCAGGAGAGGGCGCGGGAGATTATCGAGTTGCGGCGAGGCGTTCGGCGGCAAGGCGGAGCGCGTCGGGTAAGCGTTCGACGTTTGTGCCGCCACCCTGCGCCAGATCGGGGCGTCCGCCGCCGCGCCCTTCGAGGAGGGCGCAGGCTTCGCGCATGAGTGCGTTCATGTCGCCGCAGGCGTCCGTGGCGCGGGCGAA
>DASPJG010000296.1:0-3518 GCA_035628755.1 Pyrinomonadaceae bacterium | reverse complement strand
GACCGTGAGCGCGCGTTCCGCTTCATCAAGGTCGTGAGCCTTCAAGGCCGCGCGCATGGCCTCGCCCGCGCGGTTGCGCGCGACGAGCGAGACGAGGCCGCCGGGTTTGACGAGCGCGGCCAGAGCACGCACACAGGCGCGCGGGTCGGAGACGTATTCGAGGACGTTATGACAGGCCGCCGCGTCGAACGTTCGCGGCGCGAAAAGCTGATGCGCGTTTTCGGCTGTGGATTGATGGAAGGTGACGCGCGCCTCGAACGTTTCGGCGCGTGCGGCATCGGCGGCGAGCGCGAGCATCGAAGCCGACGGGTCAACGATTGACGCGTGCCAGCCGAGCGCGGCGAAGCGCAAGGCGATTGCGCCCGTGCCGCCTCCGAGATCGAGCGCGCGTCTCGCGCCGTGCGCGCCCGCATGTTTTTCCGGCTCACTCGCGGGCTTCGCCTGCGCGGCGTGCGGCGGGGCGGCGTGCGTGCCGGATGCGGGTCGCGCCGCGTTCGCCTCTGTGATGGCGGCGCGAAAGTTTTCCCACGCGATGTCGAGACGCAGACGCCCCTCTGCGGTCTGTAGATAGGCGGCATAATCGGGCGCGCCCGACTCGAAGCGTGCGTCCGTCATCTGATCGAGATGGAATGCGCGCCGCGCGCACGGACGTGACCGATGCGCGCGGCGTCCGGGTAATTTTCGCGGAGGCGGGCGACGAGGGCGTCGGCGCGCGCCGGGTCAATCGAGATTAGGAGACCGCCCGCCGTCTGCGGGTCGAAGAAGAGGCTGGCGAGCGGCTGGCGCACTTCGACGCCGATCTCGATGTCGTCGCCGACGTAGAGACGGTTCGTCTTGTCGCCGCTCGTCAACAAGCCCTGCGCGGCGAGTTCGAGCGCGCCGGGGATGAGCGGCACGCGCTCCGCCTCGATCTCAATCGTCACGCCGCTCCCGCGTGCCATCTCCCAGGTGTGGCCGAGAAGGGCGAAGCCCGTCACGTCGGTTGCGGCGTGCGCGCCGAACTCCTGCATCAGATCGGCAGCCTCGCGCCCCGCGAGCAGCATCGTCTTGAGCGACGCCTCCATCACCTCCGCGCTCGCCTTGCCAAACTTGATGCTGGTGGAGATGACGCCCGTGCCGAGCGGTTTCGTCAGGATGAGCGCGTCGCCGGGGCGCGCGCCGCGATTGGTGATGATCTGGCGCGGGTTGATCAGTCCCGTCACCGAGTAGCCGAACATGATCTGCGGATCGTCCACGCTGTGACCGCCGACGAGAGCGACGCCGTGCGCGGTCAACACGTCCAGCCCGCCGCGCATGATCTCGCCGAGGATGGCGAAGTCCAAGCCCTTTTTCGGGAAGCAGGTGATGGCGAGCGCGGTGATGGGGCGACCGCCCATCGCCCACACGTCGTTGATGGAGTTGAGCGCGCTGATGCGTCCGTAGTCGTAAGGGTCGTCAACGATGGGCGTGAAGAAGTCGACGGTCTGGACGAGCGCGAGGTCTTCGTTCAGTTGATACACCCCGGCGTCGTCCGCCGTCTCGATGCCGACCAGCAGATTGGGATGTTTCGGGATGTTCAGCCCGCTCAGAACCTGAGCGAGTGCGCCGGGCGCGAGCTTCGCCGCTCAACCGGCACAGTTGACCATCTCAGTCAGACGCATCTTTCGGCCTCCCTGTTTTGAAGTTGCGGCCTAGATTAACAGTTCACGCGCGCGCCGCCAAAATCAGCGAGCCGCGCGGTGGAAGAAAGAGCCGCCAGCGGCACGCGCGCGGCGCATGCAATCGTGCGGCTGTGATGCCTGCCACTCGCATAAAAATTGTTGCGGCCATCCGCAGCCATTTTTCGTGTCGGAAACTTCGTCGCGCGCAGTGGAAGCAACCGCGCGCGCGTGAGCGAGCAACAAAGCGACAGCACCCGGAATCGGGGATGTTTTCTTCGCGTCGTCCTTCGCCTTCGCGAACATCCCTCGCGTCACTGAAAAAAATATCGCCGCGCCCCGATCCTTTCGCGCCGCTCGCGGTAACAACAGATGGCGGCAAGTTCTCGACGGAAACGAGCACCTCAGGTTTTGCCTGAAACAGACACAGACGAATCCCTACTCGAACGCGCTCGCGCGGGCGACGAGGAAGCCTTCCTCTCGATCTACACGCGCCATCGCGTGGCGATGTATCGCTTCGCCTGCCGCCTGCTCGGCGACCCGGCTGCCGCCGAAGACGTGACGCACGATTGTTTTCTGAGCCTGTTCAAACACGCGGAACGCTTCGACGCGGCGCGCGGCGCGACGCTTCGCACCTATCTCTTCGCCGCCGTGCGCAATCTCTCTTTGAAGCGCTTCCGACGCGCCGCGCAGGAGACGCTGCTCGATGAAGCGGCGTGCGAATTGAGCGCGCCCGCCACGGAGCAGCCCTTGAGCCGGATGCTCGAAGCGGAACTATCGGCGACGGTGCGCGCGGCGGTGGAGAGCCTTCCAGCGTTGCAGCGAGAGGTCTTGATTTTGTTCGAGTTCGAGAATTTGAGTTTGCAGGAGATCGCCGTCGTGGTGGGAGCGGAAGTGAACACGGTGAAGTCGCGCCTGTCGCGCGCCCGCGCCGGTGTGCGCCGCGCGCTCGCCCCGCATCTCGCACAGCGCGCGGAATTCGCCGGAGTGTCGGAGAAGTAAAGATGAGTGAGAAGCAGACGAACCGGGATTCTCCGCAAGCGCGTCGCGGCGTCGAACTCGACCTGCCGGACAAATTGGCGTGTGAGCCGTCCGTGCCTGCGCTGGATGAAGATTTGAAAACGTTGCTTGACGGTTGGCGGTCTCCCCAAGCTGTGCCCGCGTCGCTCGATGCGCGCGTCCTTAATTCGTATCGCGAACTGTTGAAGGAGAAAGAAATGAACTTGCACCGTCCCGGCGAAACTCTCGCCCCGCAATACGCCCTGCCCGGCGAATACCAACTCACGATTTTGGAGGAGCGCGGGCTGTTGACGCGCCTGCTCGCCGAAGTGCGCGAGACGGCGCACGACGCCGAACTCACGCGCGCGGAGTTTCGCCGCGATCCGCTCGGCTTCGTGCGGCGCATGAGCGCGGCTTACGGGCGGGTGGCCTGGCGCACGCTCCGGCAGGAGAACACGGCTTACGGCGTGCTCGCCGCATTCGTCGCCGTCCTCACGCTCGTCGGCGCGGTCGCCGCGTTCAATAATTTTCAGACGACGCGCGGCGGCCTGTTGGTCGAACGCGTGCGCGACGATTTGATTTACGTCGGCGGCCTGACGGAGATTCCGAGAGAGCAACCGAAGCCCGACGAAGGCACGGCGGGACTGGCGCAGGGCACGGGCGGCGGTGCGAAGCCGCAGCAGGAGAAGCCGGGCGGCGGCGGCGGCGGCGGTCGTCTCGAAGACAAACCGGCGGTGCACGGCAAACTGCCGCAGGCGACGCTCGACCCGCAAGTGCTCGCGCCCGACCCGAAGCCGCCCGCCATCCAGAACCCGTCGCTCCCGACCGCCGCGACGATCCGCGCCGACCCCACCCTGTTCCCCACGGACACGCGCGCCCTCA
>DASPJG010000295.1:0-4107 GCA_035628755.1 Pyrinomonadaceae bacterium | reverse complement strand
CGTCGGAAGTCTCCATGCCGCGCGGGACGAGTATTTCGGAAGGCGCGAGGCGTTGGAGTTCGGGGACGGCGGCAGGGGCTTCGAGTTCGGTGGCGGCGAATTCCCCTGTCGTCACGTCAGCATAAGCGATCCCGGCGCGTCGCCCGTCGGTGCAGAAGGCGGCGAGATAGTTGTTGACTTTACTGCGCAAGAGGCCGGGTTCGATGATCGTGCCGGGCGTGACGACGCGCACCACGTCGCGCTCGATCAGGCCGCGCCCTGCCGCTTCGCCTTTGACGGGCGCGGCGGTCAGTTGTTCGCAGATGGCGACGCGGTGGCCGCGCGTGATGAGCGTGGCGAGATGGCGTTCGAGGCTGTGGTGCGGCACGCCCGCGAGCGGGACGCGCACGTTGCGTCCCATCGGTTTCGAGGTGAGGACGATGCCGAGTTCGCGCGCGATGAGGCGTGCGTCGTCGTCGAAGGCTTCGTAGAAATCGCCGATGCGGAAGAGGAGAATCGCGTCAGGGTGGCGACGCTTGATGTCGAGATATTGCTGGCGAAGGGGTGTGCCGATCATCATCGCTCGATGAACTCCGCAAGCAGGTCTTCGACGGACGTGAGGGCGCGATGAAGCCTGTGCAGTTGTTCAAAACTCAGAATTTTTGTGACCCGCCCGATCTCGTGAAACGCGCCCGTGCGCGCCAGACTCATCTGTAGATTGGCGCGGTTCGTGTCGCGCTCGCTCGCCACCACGAGAAAGGGTTTCGAGCGTTGCGCTTCATAGGCGCGTTTGAGTTTCGCGAGCGCGGCATCGACGTTGCCCTTGCGCTGCACCTCGAAGATGTGGCTGAGGCGCGGGCTGGTTTCGCTGGCGCGCCACACCACGTCGTAATACTCAAACTCGCTCTCCGCATGATGGCCGAGCGCGCGCCCGATGTCTATGAGCATCTGCTGAACGTCCGTGTGCGAGAGCGCGGACGCGCCCGTCTGCGGCGGCACGGCCTCGACAGTGAAAGAAAAACTCGGCGCTTCTTCTTCGATGCGCTTGCGCCCCTGCGGCGTGATCGTCCACAGGCCGCGACGCCGGTCTATCTGCCGCTTGTCGGCCAGTTCGCGCCCGGCGCGCTGAACGTGTCGCTTCCACTGCCGGAGTTCGACGTTGCTTTCCGCCTGCTCGTGCGTCGCACCGTCAATCTGCGGGAAGTAAGCGACGAGACGTTTGTAGAGGTAACGCACGTCGTCCACTCCGCCAGTCGCGACGAGTTCTTGCAGGATCGGTAATTCCAGACGCGCGACGCCGGGATAGGTCATCTTCAAATCGGATTAACGTTCGGGAGTCAGAGTCAGGTGGTGAAATCAAACTTGCCTTCGCACGCAAAAATTACAGGAGATGGCGCGGCGAAGCAAGCCGCGAGACCGCGTGTGTAAACTCGTAGACGACGGAAGTTGCGCGGCTTCGCGCCAAAAGCGGAAGGCAGCCTGAGAACACCCGGCTGCCTTCCGCTTTTATATTTTTCCGACCTGAGAAGTTACGCCGCGCGGCTTGCCTCAGCCTTGATGCCGAAGCACTCCTGAATCTCGTCGGATTCCAGCGTGTCGCGCGCCATCAACCCGGCTGTGAGCCGCATGATCTCCTCGCGGCGCGCTTCGACGATCTCGCAGGCGCGCGCCATCTGCGCGTTGATGATGTCGTGCGTCGCATGCTCGACGCGATCCAAGAGAGACTGGCTGTGCGGGTCTTCCGGCTTGCCGAGGTGGATCGGCCCGAGCGGACTCATGCCAAACTCCGAAACCATCCGGCGCGCGATCTCGACGGCGCGTTCGATGTCGTTGGACGCGCCCGCCGTCATCGTCTCCAGCAGAATTTGCTCGGCGGCGCGGCCACCCAAAAGCAGCGCGATTTGATCTTCGAGATACTCGCGCTTCTTCATCAGGCGGTCGCGTTCGGGCAGAGACTGCGTGACGCCGAGCGCGCGGCCACGCGGAAGAATCGAGACTTTGTGAATCGGGTCGCCGTGTTTCACGTCGAGGCCGACGGCGACGTGCCCCGCTTCGTGGACGGCTGTCGCGTAGCGTTCCTCTTCGTCCATCATGAAGCCGCGCCGTTCCGCGCCCATCAGAATTTTATCGCGTGCGTATTCGACGTGCTCGCGGCGCACTGAGTCGGCGTTGTGCCGGGTCGCGGCGATGGCGGCCTCGTTCAAGAGGTTCGCAAGGTCTGCGCCGGAGAAACCGGGCGTGCCGCGCGCGATCCAGTTGAGTTCGAGTTCGGGCGCGAGCGTCAGCTTGCGTGCATGGACGCGCAGGATTTCTTCGCGGCCACGCGCGTCGGCGAGGTTGACGGCGATCTCGCGGTCGAACCGTCCGGGGCGCGTCAGGGCTTGATCGAGGATGTCGGGGCGGTTGGTTGAGGCGATGACGACGACGCCTTCGAGTTGTTTGAAACCGTCCATCTCGATGAGCAGTTGGTTGAGCGTCTGATCCTGATCGGCGGAGGCGGAATCGCCGCTCCGGCCACGCCGACGACCGAGCGCGTCAATCTCGTCAATGAAGACGACGCAAGGCGCGAGTTTACGCGCACGCGCAAAGAGACGGCGGACGCGCGCCGCGCCGAGCCCGGCGAATTTCTCTTGAAAGCTCGACCCCGAAACGGACAGGAAAGGCACGTTCGCTTCGTTGGCGGCGGCGCGGGCGAGCAGCGTCTTGCCCGTTCCCGGAGGGCCGGAGAGCAGTATGCCGCGCGGCGCGCGCCCGCCGAGGCGGCCAAAGCGGAGCGGGTCGCGCAGGAATTCGATGGTTTCGGCCAACTCGTTTTTCGCCTCGTCAACGCCCGCGACATCAGCGAACGTCGCCGTCTGCGCGCCGCTCGCATCGGTCAACTCGAAATCGCCGTGGCCGCCGCTCATGCTGGCGTACATGCGCCAGCCGACGAAGGCGATCACGCCGAGCGTAAGCAAAGCGATGATCCAGTTCAGAGCGGAGGCGAGCCGCCCCGGCTGCATCGTGTTGAAGACGACAGGCAGTTTTCGCTTCTCGAAAACGCTGACGATCTCCTGCTGCGCGACGGCGTTGGTGACGATGGCCTGTGCGCGCGTGCCGTCGGTTTTCTCGATCATCATCAACTCGCCGTCAACCATCAAAGACCTGACGGCCATATCGCTCGTCAACGCGTGCAGTTCCGTGTAGTTGACGTTTTGCACGACGGGCTGGCGAGCGAAGTAAAAAGTCTGGAAGATGACGACCGCAAGGAGCGCGGAAAGCGCGCCGATGCCGACGAGTATGAGGCTCGTCTTTTGCGTGCGGGGGAGCAGACGTGAAAAAGGCATTAGTAATTCTCCGGGCGCGGCGCGATGAGCGTCGGGGAAACGACACGCGCCACTTTGAGCTATCAAGAATCTAAAATTATTAACAGAGGAAACGAACCTGACCGAGAAGGCCAACGCGCGGAATGTGCGGTAGGAGCCTATCTACCTCTGAACGCGGGCGCGGCGAGAGTGGCCGCAAACCTGAAATCCACTCTAGCATCCGCCGTCATCCTAAGTCCAGCCGAATGTCTTTTATTTGTGTCGGTCGTGATGTTCGAAAAATTTCGCGTCCAGACGCTTGCGCACCCAGGTTCGTTTCCGTTACTTCGGATGATAAAAAAATCAAGGGAGGTTGCCGCCGCGCGCGCAATTGAAAGTTGATTTAAGGGCTTTGCCTTAATTTAGAACACCGGCGCAGGTCGTCAAGCGGCGCATTTTCATACAAGAGACGCACCTTTGAGGTCGCCTATTTCGCGCCTGCCGGTGCATCCCATTGGTCAAATCTCTCAAACAGAAGGCTTTAAGTTTAAACCGCAGGCGGGCGGCGAAGGTTGGCATGCTCATTGCACTAGAGAGTGTCAGGCGGGTTCACAATGAACCGGGAGATTTGACATCAAACTTTTGCTAAGGAGAGTGTGAACATGTTGTGGACGATTCTGGTGGTGCTTCTGGTGTTGTGGTTGCTCGGGCTGCTGGGCGGCATCGGCGGCGGTCTCATTCATCTGCTCTTAGTCGTGGCTTTGATCGTGCTCGTGGTCAATCTGTTGACCGGCAGACGCACGGTTTAGTCTGGACGACGCAGGCTCTGCATAAAACTTGGGAG
>DASPJG010000294.1:0-4842 GCA_035628755.1 Pyrinomonadaceae bacterium | reverse complement strand
GGTCGGGCGAGGCCGCGCCGCTCGCGCGTCAGGCGGAAGCGCGCCTGCTGTGGGACGAAGAAGCGTTGTCCGCGCGCTTCGTGTGCGAGCAGCGCGAACCGCTCGTCGTAAGCGCACGCCCGGAGCGCGGGTGGAAAACCGTGGGACTGTGGGAGCGCGACGTGTGTGAGATGTTCGTCGCGCCGCGCGCCGAAGACCCTTCGCGCTATTTTGAATTTGAAGTTGCGCCGACGGGCGAATGGCTCGATCTCGCCCTGCGCGTGACGAAAGAAGGGCGCGAAACCGATTGGGGCTTTTATTCGGGGATGACGGCGACGGCGCGCATCTCCGCCGATTCCGTCACCGTGGCGATGCGCGTGCCGTGGGATGCGTTCGGCACGCCCGCCGCGCCGCGCGTGGGCGAGCGTTGGCGCGTGAATTTGTTTCGCTGCGTGGGCGCGGGCGAGACGCGCGGCTACATCGCGTGGCAGCCGACGCTCACGCCCGAAGCGAGCTTCCATGTGCCGGAGAAGTTCGGCTGGCTACACTTCGCGGACTAACGCAGAGCGCACCGCGTTTTAACTGTGCAAGCCGCAGGTGCGCATCGCCCCGTGCGTCGCTCTGATTAAACTTTGGAAGGATTCTCGCCGGGGCGGCGCGCCATTCATATCAACGAAACTAAAATTAAACTTGCAGCGACGCGGCATTAAGACAACTGGCGCAGGTAGTCTCCGAAACGTGCGAGGTCATCGTCGTCCATCCCTTCGATGCGGACGCCGATGAGGTAGCCGGAAGCTGCGCCCTCCCGTTCGAGTTGCTCGTAGCGCACGGGCGCGACGCGCATCTCCACCCGCCCCGTAGGAAGTTCGAGCATGAGATGGAGAATCTGATCCGGCACGGTGAGGTAGCGATCGTTGATGCGTATGGCGGGAACTATCAGGCCGAGGCCGGTCGCGCTGAGGTCGGAGGTGTCGCCTTCGAGATAAGGCGCGTGTTCGAGTTGCTCGCGGCTCAATTTTGCGTCGAAGATCGAAACGCTGAAGTGTACGCTCCGGCGGTAACGCCGCGCGCGACGGCGGTTGCCGATGTACACGCGCATGCGCGCGATCATGGAACGCATCAGTTCCGGCATAAATTTCAAGCAGGCAAAAGGTGAAGGAGAGATCGAACCGCTCCCGCCCTTGTTCTTTCACCTTTCCCCTTCTACCTTTCCTGAACCCTTCGCCTTATTTCTTCGCCTGTGGGTTAAGCGGCTTGCCGCCCGTGTCCTTCTTCTGAATCCCTGCCTGATCCATGTGATAGGAGAGCAGCCCGGTGCGCCCGTAGCGGGTGGGTTCGGCGTTGACCTTGTAACTCTTCCCGTCGCGGCCAAGGGTGATCTGGAAGGTGTAGCCGAGCGTCTGCGAGCTTTCGAGTTCTTCGCGCAGCGCGGGTTTACTGGCGACGAGCGCGGACATGTCTGCGAACCGCCCGCCGTTCTGCATGCTGTAGGCCGCCTCTGCGTTCGCAATCTTCAAGAGCAACGCCTCCACCTCTTTGTGGTGCGTCTCGATGCGGGCTTTGAGAAAAAACTCCTTGCCGTCGCGTTTGACGATGGCCTGATCCTCGGCGTCGCCGAAAATCCACACGCCGTCCGCCCCGCGCATCAACGGGATCGCCTCCAATTGCGCGCTCTCTCCGCCGACGCGCGCAAAGACCGTCGCCGTGTCGCCGCTGATCTGTTCACCGCCAAACTCGATCTTCTCCGGCACAGCCCCGGCCAGTTTCTCAAACTCCGGCTGCAACTCGGCGTACTCCTCCGCGCTCAAGCCTTCGAGCGCGGGCTTGTAGATCGAGAGCGCGAAGGCTTCGCGGAAACGTCGCTCGCGGAGGGCTTTGTAAAAGTCGCTCACGGTCTGGATCGGTGTGCGCGCCTGCGCGGTGTTCGCGGTTTGCGCGCGCGCCGCCGGAATCGTGCCGCAAGCGATGACGAGCAGTAGCAACAGCGCAGGCGCAAAGCCTCTGACGGAAAACGCGCGCCTGCAAAGAGGTCTGAACTCTGGCATGTTGAATTATTTCCTTCTGGACAGATGGGATGCGCACGGCCTGCCCGCGCAATGTGGGGGCGCAGGGAGCACGCCACACTTATAGAGGATAGAACAGCCGGAAACGTTGCCGCAACTGAATGAAGGGATGAGGGATGAAAGAAAGCATTCTAACCGGCAGATGCTTTTCCGTTTCATCCCTCATCCCTCTTTCTTCATCCTCTGGCTCGTCTTCCGGCCAGCACCCAATCACGCCCGACGGCATAGAGTAGCCCGACGAGGATCAGGAAGGGGATCAATCCCAGCACATCCGACCATGCGCCCGCGTGGAACGGATTGTGTGCGCCCCACGCGGCCATGCGCTGGTTGAAGCCGGTGAAGTAAGGCACGCCCGCCAGAAACGCGATGATGATGCCCGCAATCGCGCCCCCCGCGATGTAGCCGGAGGCCAGCAAGACACCCGGACTCTTATCGCCCTCGGCGACGAGTTCATCCTCCGACAAGTTGCGTCCGGTGAACTTGCGCCGCAGGTAGCGGTCGACCCCGTAACGCACCAGCCCGCCGACGAGGATCGGCGACGACGACGAGAGCGGCAGATAGACGCCGACCGCGAATGCGAGCGAAGGAATGCCCGCCATCTCCAACACCACCGCGATCATCACGCCGAGCAGCACCAGCCCCCACGGCAACTCGCGGTTCAAGATGCCCTTGATGATGTAGGACATCAGCGTCGCCTTCGGCGCGGCGAACTTGTCCACCTCGATGCCGCTGGCGCGCTCCTTGAACGTGCCGTTGATGCCGGGGTCTGCGAAATAGACGGGCGTGCCCGCGTCGTCCACCAGATACTTGCCCGCGCGCGAGCCCGTCTCGTCAATCTTGTGCCAGACGCGATAGGAGTTCGGATCGTTGATGCCCTGATCCGCCGGAATCACCTCGCGCTCGGTCAGCGTGTTAGGGTCAACGCGCACGTCCGCGGGCAGTTGCAACTGTCCGGCCTGCACGTAAACGGTCGAAGCATTATTCAAGCTCAAGAGAATGGGGCCGAGAATGAGCGCGGACGCGCCCGCGCCGATGAGAATGGCGATCTGCTGCCGCCAGGGCGTGCCGCCGACGAGGAAGCCAGTCTTCAAATCCTGCGAAGTCGTGCCGCCGTTCGAGGCGGCGATGCAGACGATAGCCCCGATGGAGAGCGCGGTCACATAAGAGGTCGGCCCCGTCCAACCGATGATGAGGAAAACGAAACAGGTCAACAGCAGCGTTGCCACCGTCATGCCGGAAATCGGGTTCGACGAAGAGCCGATCTCGCCCGTCAGGCGCGACGACACCGTGACGAACAGAAAGCCGAACGCAACGATCATCAACGCGCCGAGCAAGTTCCATTGCAGGTGCAACTGCGGGAAGATCATGATCATGGCGACGAGCGCGATGATGCCCGCCAGCACGAACTTCATCGAGAGGTCTTGATCCGTGCGCGGGGAGGCCGCCGTCTGCGCCTGCCCGCCGCGCAGATCGCGCAGCCCGCCTTTGAGGCCGTGCCAGATAGTCGGGAGCGAGCGCACGAGGCTGATGATACCGCCCGCCGCCACCGCGCCCGCGCCGATGTACAGAACGTAGGCGTTGCGTATGTCGTCCGGCCCCATCTCGCCGATAGGGGTCGTTCCCGGCGGCACGACCGCCGCGCCGAGGAACGTGCCGAAGAAGGAGATCATCGGGATCAGTACGAGATAGGCGAGCACGCCGCCCGCCGCCATGATCGCCGCGATGCGCGGGCCGATGATGTAGCCGACGCCCAACAGAGCGGGCGACGATTCGAGCGAGACCGATGCGTTCCTGAACGGTTCGCCGAAAACTTTGGTCGGGTATTCTTTCCAGCCGAAGAACGCCTTCATCGCCGTCGTGTAGATGAGGCCGACGCCGAAACCGGCGAAGATGGTCTTCGCGCCGTTGTCCGCGGCCTTGTCCGATGCGTCTTCGTTAGCGCGCGCCCACTCGGCCTTCGCCGAGTCCGACGCCATCGCACGCGATTCGTCCGACGCGCCCGCCTTCAAGACTTCGGCGCAGGCCGTCCCCTCAGGATACTTCAAGAGTCCGTGCTGCTGGACGATCAGCGCGCGGCGCAGCGGGATCATCATCAGGATGCCGAGCAGGCCGCCGAGCATGGCGACGAGCAGCACGCGCGTCAATTCGAGGTCGAAGCCGAGGATCATGATCGCGGGCATCGTTACGCCCACGCCGAACGCGATACTCTCGCCCGCCGACCCGGCGGTCTGCACGATGTTGTTCTCAAGGATGGTCGCATTGCGCGCGCCCAGTTTCGAGACGATGCGAAACAACGTAATCGAGATGACGGCCACGGGGATCGACGCGCTGACCGTCAGTCCGACTTTCAACACGAGGTAAAGCGACGATGCGCCGAAGACCATGCCGAGCAGCGTGCCGACGACGACGGCGCGCACCGTCAATTCGGGCATCATCGTGTCCGCCGCAATGTAGGGGTGAAACGCGGCGAGATAAGGGTTGTCTGGCTTTACGCCAACCTTGTCGGGATATTCATTCGTCGCCGCGATATTCGGTCGTGGGGCAACATCTTGAGTCGCCATGCTGGATGACCTCCGAATTATTTTGCTGTCATTACAGGGGAGCGCGTTAGGGTTCTTTCGGACGCTACTTTACTCCGCACGGCTATTCAGAGCAAGCCTCTAAATCGGGGATGAACCGGAGGCGGCTTCAGCCCCTTGCCGACCACTTTTGCCGCTTATGCTAAACTCACCGCGCACGAATTTTCCGCAAGCTTGAACCGACACTCAATCGCCGGAGTTATCACACGACATGCGCCTTC
>DASPJG010000293.1:0-4081 GCA_035628755.1 Pyrinomonadaceae bacterium | reverse complement strand
GCATCTCGTTTTACGCCGCCTCCTCGGTCGCGGCCTCTCCGCTCTCGGCCCCTTCGGCGTCTTCGACGCCCGCGCCCGCCTTCTTCGGGTCGAGCAGGCGCGTCACCTGATCGACGGCCGAGCGCGAGAGCACGATCCGCTCGTGGTAGAGCACGTCGTAGACGTTCAGGCCGCCGCTCGCCACGATCTTCGCGCCCTTGACGTTGCGCGACGAGAGAATCAGGTTCTCGTTCTCCAGCGAATCGACGATCAGGGTCTTGCCGTCGAGGCCGAGGCTCTTTAACGCGCCGACGAACTCCTTGGTCTTCGGGCCGCCGAACGCGAACTCTTCGACGACGACGAGGTTGCCCTCGCGCAGCCGCTCGGAGAGAGCAGCGCGCAGCGCGCCGCGCTTCATCTTCTTCGGCAGGCTGTACGACCAGTCGCGCGCCTGCGGGCCGTGGACGTTGCCGCCGCCCTTCCACAAGGGCGTGCGGATCGAGGCGACGCGCGCGCGGCCCGTGCCCTTCTGCCGCCACAGCTTCCTGCCGGAGCCGGACACGTCGCCGCGCGTCTTCGTCCCGACCGTGCCCGCGCGCGCGTTGGCTTGGTAGTTTTTGACGGCCGCGTGGACTAACGCCTCGTTGTACTCCGCGCCGAACACGGCGTCGGAGAGTTCGAGGTCGCCGACCTCTTCGTTCTTCAGGTTGCGCACCTTAACGGTAGGCATCACTCAACTCCCGTGACGGGTGAACCGTAAACCGTGACAGGCAAATCCGATTTCTCGCCTGTCACCTGCCACGGCTTACCTGTCACTATCTCTTCGTAGACTTCCGCACGACCACGACCGAGCCGTTCGCGCCGGGGACGGCGCCGCGCACCATCAGGAGATGATTCTCGGCGTCCACGCGCGCGACCGTCAGGCCCTTGATGGTGACGCGGTCGTCGCCCATGTGGCCCGAAGAGCGCGTGCCCTTAATCACCCGCGAGGGGTAGGCCGACTGGCCGATCGATCCGGGCCGGCGCACGTTCATCGAGCCGTGCGACTCGGGGCCGCGGTTGAAGTTGTGCCGCTTGATCGTGCCCTGAAAGCCGCGCCCCTTAGACTGCCCCACGACCTCGATCTGATCGCCGTCCGCGAACAGGTTGACCAGCACGGTGTCGCCGACGTTCAACTCATCCGACGGCGCGTCGAGCCTGATCTCTTTCAAGACGCGCGTCGGCGGCGTGCCCGCGCCGGTCTTCTCGAAGTGGCCGCGCATCGGCTTGTTGACGTTCTTCAGCTTGACGGGCCGATCCTCGACGAGGCCGAGCTGCACGGCGTCGTAGCCGTCCTTGCCGGCCGAAGTCTTCTTCTGCACGACGACGCACGGGCCCGCCTTGATGATCGTCACGGGCGTGACCGTCCCGTCCGGCGCGAACAACTGCGTCATCCCGACCTTCTTGCCGATGATTCCGTTAACCATCACGAACCTCAAGAGCTGTTAGCGGTTAGCGGTTAGCCAATCAGTTTTTAGCTGACAGCCGGCGGCTAACAACTCGCAGCTTCTTTAACTCCTGCCGAAAGCCTTGATCTCGACATCAACGCCCGCGGGCAGATCGAGCTTCATCAGCGCGTCCACCGTCTGCGGCGTCGGGTCGAGGATGTCCATCAGGCGCTTGTGGGTGCGAATCTCGAACTGCTCGCGCGACTTCTTATCGACGTGCGGGGAGCGGAGAACCGTCCACTTGTTCTTCGACGTGGGGAGCGGGATCGGCCCGGCCACGCGCGCGCCCGTGCGCTTCGCCGTCTCGACGATCTCGGTGGTGGACTGATCCAGCACGCGGTGATCGTAAGCCTTCAGCCTGATTCTGATCTTCTCGTTCAGCATATCTT
Organism: Pyrinomonadaceae bacterium; assembly: GCA_035628755.1. Taxonomy (GTDB): domain Bacteria; phylum Acidobacteriota; class Blastocatellia; order Pyrinomonadales; family Pyrinomonadaceae; genus JAIVJZ01. The sequence continues at coordinate 2,226 of DASPJG010000293.1, read as the reverse complement.
TATTGTCCGTTCTCCGTCGTCAGTTGTCCGTTGTCGCTTTCGCGGCGCGCCGCTTGTCTTGACAAACGAATGGCCACCGACAGCGGACGAGGAGCAGCTACTCGACGATGTCGGAGATGGTGCCGGCGCCGACCGTGCGGCCGCCCTCGCGGATGGCGAAGCGCAGCCCCTTCTCCATCGCGATCGGCGTGATGAGCGTCACCTCCATCGCCACGTTGTCGCCCGGCATCACCATCTCGACCCCCTCGGGCAAAGTCGCCACGCCCGTCACGTCCGTCGTCCGGAAGTAGAACTGCGGCCGGTACCCCGTGAAGAACGGCGTGTGGCGGCCCCCCTCCTCCTTCGTCAGGATGTAGGCCTCCGCCTTGAACCTCGTGTGCGGCGTGATCGACCCCGGCTTCGCTATCACCTGCCCGCGCTCGATGTCGCGGCGCTCGACGCCGCGCAGCAGCAGCCCCACGTTGTCGCCCGCCACGCCCTCGTCCAGGAGCTTCTTGAACATCTCGACCCCCGTGCAGACGGTCGTGCGCGTGTCCCGGATGCCGACGATCTCGACCTGCTCGTTGACCTTCACCCGCCCGCGCTCGACCCTCCCGGTCGCCACCGTCCCCCGCCCCTGGATCGTGAAGATGTCCTCGACCGGCATCAGGAACGGCTTCTCGACGTCGCGCTCCGGCGTCGGGATGTAGGAGTCGACCGCCGCCATCAGCTCGTCGACCGTCGCCTCCCACCTCGCCTCGCCGTTCAGGGCCCCCAGCGCCGACCCCCTGACCACGGGGATGTCGTCGCCCGGGAACTCGTACTGCGACAGCAGCTCCCTGACCTCCAGCTCGACCAGCTCTAAGAGCTCCTCGTCGTCGACGGCGTCCACCTTGTTCATGAACACCACCATGGCGGGCACGCCCACCTGCCGGGCCAGCAGGATGTGCTCGCGCGTCTGCGGCATCGGCCCGTCCGTGGCGGCGACGACGAGGATGGCGCCGTCCATCTGCGCCGCGCCCGTGATCATGTTCTTGACGTAGTCGGCGTGGCCGGGGCAGTCGACGTGCGCGTAGTGGCGGTTCGCCGTCTCGTACTCGACGTGCGCCGTCGCGATCGTGATGCCGCGGGCCTTCTCCTCCGGCGCGTTGTCGATCGAGTCGAAGGCCCGCACCGTGATCCGCGGGTTGTGCTTGGCCAAGACCTTCGTGATCGCCGCCGTCAAAGTCGTCTTCCCGTGGTCGACGTGCCCGATGGTCCCGATGTTGACGTGCGGCTTCGACCGGTCGAACTTCTCTTTCGCCATGTTCTCTCTCGCTCCTGTAAAAAAAGTGATGAGTGATGTGTGATGAGTGATGAGTAAGAGCTGCTGTTCACTCATTACTCATTACTCATCACTCATTACTTATTTAGCGACCCCCTGCACCTTGGCTATGACCTCGTCGGCGATCTGGCGCGGGGCCTGATCGTAGCGCTCGAAGTGCATCGTCGAGGTCGCGCGGCCCTGCGTGGCCGAGCGCAGGTCGGTCGTGTAGCCGAACATCTCGGAGAGCGGGACGTAGGCCGTCACCACCTGCACGCCGCCCGGCCGCGGCTCCATCTTCTCGATCTGCCCGCGCCGGCGGTTCAGGTCGCCGTTGACCGCGCCCATGTACTCTTCGGGCGTCACCACCTCGACGCGCATGATCGGCTCCAGGAGCACGGGCTTGGCCTTCTTGACCGCGTCCTGGAACGCCAGGGAGCCCGCGATGTGGAACGAGCGCTCGTCGGAATCGACCTCGTGGTACGAGCCGAAGACGAGGCGCACGCGGATGTCCACCAACTCGTAGCCGGCGAGGAAGCCGCGCTCCATCGCGTCGCGCACGCCCTCCTCGACCGGCTTGATGAACTCCTTCGGGATGACGCCGCCCGTGATCTTGTTCTCGAAGACGAAGCCCTCGCCGGGTGCCGGCTCGATCTCGATCTCGGCGTGGCCGTACTGGCCTCGGCCGCCGGTCTGGCGCTTGTAAACTTCCTTGCCCTTCGCCGCCTGCGTGATCGTCTCGCGGTAGGCGACCTGCGGCTTGCCGACGTTGGCCTCGACGCCGAACTCGCGCTTCATGCGGTCGACGATGATCTCAAGGTGCAGCTCGCCCATGCCGGCGATGATGGTCTGACCGGTCTCCTGGTCGGTCGAGACGTTGAAGCTCGGGTCTTCCTGCGCGAGGCGGGCGAGCGCCGTGCCCAGCTTGTCCTGGTCGGCGCGCG
>DASPJG010000292.1:0-9567 GCA_035628755.1 Pyrinomonadaceae bacterium | reverse complement strand
GTGACGCGCGCACTCGCACGCCGCCCGCGCCGCTTCGAGCGCAGGTAACGCAGGGCGAGAAAAAGTTCGTAAGGCATATTGGAAGCAATGACGAAACGTTGAACGCGGAATGAAAGCAATTAACCTGACCGCGCGCTTTCCCGGTTCGGCCTTGCGCGTTCAGCGTGGCGCGCTCATTTGAGTCTCGCTCTGGGCTTGTTCAATAAAACTCTCAGGTTCGGGTCGTCGCGCGCCGTCTCGTCGTCGGGCGGGCGAAGCTCGTAGAACTTCGCCGCGTGATAGCGGAAGCGAAACTTCTCCGCCAGTTTGACGAGAGCGCGCGTCTCCTGCTCGTGCCACGTGTCCATCGACCAGAGGCGCGGGTCAACGTCAACGAAGACGCGATGGCCTTGTTGCAAGTGCCATTCGATTTGGTGCGTGAGCCGCGCTCCCGGCCAGCCGCCGCCCGTGCCGATCACGTCCCAGTGGCCGAAGCCGAGGCCGCGATAATAATTTACCGAAACCGTTTGCCCGCCCGCCATCACGACCGCATCCGTCGGCAGATGCGCGAGCCGCGCGCGGTATTCTTTCGTCATCCCGTGATTGGCGAGCGTCTGTCGTGTGAACACGTAGACGAGCGAGCCGATGAGCAGGCAGAACGACATCACGGTGGCGCAGGCATAGGCGAAGCCGCGCCGTGCGTTGCCGCGCGTGCGCGCCGTCCAAAGTTGAACGAGGTAGGCGGCGGAGAGCGGGACGAGTCCGGGCAGCCCGGTCAACTGGTAGCGCGCGTTGATGACGGTGCTGTAGTTCGCCAGCAGCATCAGGTTGCAGAAGAGGCCGACGAGCGCGAGCGCGAGCAGCGGAGTCCAGCCGCGCTCGCGCCACTCGCGGTAGAACGCGAACGGCAGCAGCGCGACCGTGACCGGCGCGGCGACGATGAAGAGTTGGATGAACGGCACGAGGTTGCCGAGTTTGACCGGATGCACCGCCGACTCGGCGCGCATCGAAGCGACCCACCCGTACCACGCCTGCCGGTAGCCGTTCACGTCGAGCAGCCACCAGAGAGCGAACGGCGCGAGCGCGCAGATTAAAAAGAGCGCGCAGGCCGTTGCCGTCAAAAGCAACTCGCGTCGTTTGAGTTTCCACCCGTAGCACGCGGGCGCGACCACGAGCCACACGCCGAAGAACCCGACCGGCTCGCGCACGTTGACGCACAGGCCGAGCAAGGCCGCGCCCAACAACACCTGCCAGATTTTGCGCGCGCGCACGCCGCGCAGGTGCACTGTGAGCGCGACCGAGAGCAACAGGAGCGAAGGCGTCTCGGTCATGGCCTGCCCGCTGTAGACGATGAAGAGGGGCGAGAGCGCGAGCATGAGCGCGGCGACCGTCGCCGCCCTGAGCGACCCCGTCACCTCGCGCGCGAGCGTCCAGCAGGCGACGACGGCGAAAGGCGTCTGGACGACGACCATGTACTTGAAAAGCAGGTAGGCGTGCTCGGTCTGCAATCCGAAGAGCGCGCGGGCGATGCGATAGGCGGCGTGGTTCGTGAAGATGAACAGCATCCGCCCGAAGAGCATCGAGGAAGGCTCGCCGCGCACGGCATTGACCGTGTAGTCGAGCGCGTCCCAGTCTCCGGCGAACGGGTCTATAAAAAGGATGGTGAGAAGAAGGGCGAGGGCGGCAGGAGCAAGCCACCAACGCCACGCACGCCGCACTGTCAGGGGCGCGTTGCCACCGCCGTCGTCCTCACGCGGCGAGGCGGCGAGGCGCGGCGCGCGCGCGGCATCAACCGCTGCCCGCCGGTCGGCGCGTCCTGTGGTCGCTGTCGCCGGGGCTACTGCTGCGGCGGCGGTCTTCGGGCGTGAGAGAGTCAATCAGTTTATTGTCGAACGATTCTTCGGGACGTTTAACCATCGTCAGGCGATTGCCACGGTCATTGTACGCGACCTCGTCCATAATGTTGTAAATCAGGAGCACGCCGCGCCCCGAAGTTTTGAACAAGTTGGCCGGGTCGCGCGGGTCTGGAATCTCTTTGAGGTCGAAGCCGTCGCCCTCGTCTTCGATGGTGAAGCGCGCTTCCTTCGGCGAGAGGTCAGCCGTGATGCGGACGAGTTTCCGCTGGTCGTACTTGTTGCCGTGCTTGACGGCGTTGACGAAAGCCTCGTCGAGCGCGATGAAGAGGTTGGAGCGTTCGGGGTTGATGATGCCGAGTTTGGTCACGCGCTCGTGGAGATAATGCAGCACGCCGTTCATCAGGGAGAGATCGCTCGGCAACTCGAACTCGATCCGCTCGCGCACGAACGGCACGACCTTCATGTCTTCGACGAAACGCAGTTTGTAGCCGAGCGTCTTCTCGACGATGGCCTGAAGTTCCTGTTTGTCGTAGGGGCGGCGCAGGTAGTTGGCCGCGCCCATCTTGAAGGCTTTGACGAGGCCGGGGTGCTGCGCGTCCTCCGACGAGACGACGACGGGCACCACCAGCCGCCTGCGCTTGATCTCGCTCAAGACCTGCACGCCGCCGTCGGCGTCCTCGGTCAGGTCGCTGATGATGAGGTCGAAGTCTTCGAGGTCTTCGCGGGCGAGGGCTTCGTCGCGGTTGCCCGTGGCAAAGACTTCGTGGCCGAACTCGCTGAGCACCTGCGACAGGAGCGTGCGCAGTTCCTTATTGGCATCCACGATCAGGATTCGACGTTTATCCATCAATCACCGATTCCACCCGAGATTTGAACACTTGAACAACCGGGGAGGGTACTGAAAAAGCGCGCCCGAGGGAGACACGCTTGACCGCTACGTTGTACGCCGAATTGCGGCACGAGGTTTCCTGAATATAGCACACGCCCCCGCGCGAGGGCAGCCACACCGACGCCCCGAGGCGGTGCCGGAAGCAATAATGGCCTGCCCGCGCCTCGCCCGCCGCTCAACCGCCCGGCGCGAGAAACGGCTTAACTTTGCGCGCAAACTGAAACAGGAAACGGTCGCGGCGCAGTATTTCGGTGCGGTTGAGGGCGTACAGATCGAGTTTGTCCGGGGGGCCGTAGGTCGTCGTGAAGGCTGCCGTGTGCCCCGCCTCGCGGCAGACTTCCCGCGCCGTGTCGGAAAAAAAACCGGCGGGGTAGGCCAAGACCTTGCAGGGCTTTTGCAGCAACTCCTCCAACTGCCGTTTCGACTCGAACACTTCCTCGCGCACCTCCGCGGGAGAAATCTCGTGCAGCAACTTGTGGTTGAGCGTGTGCGAACCGAACTCGATGCCTGCGGCGGACATCTCCAGAATTTCCTCGCGCGTCAGGTGCGGGCGCGCGCCCTCGCCCGCGGCCTGCGCCTTGTAAGCCGTCTGCCCGATGCAGGAAGGGATGGTAAAAATCGTGGCCTTGATGCCGAAGCGTTTCAGGATGGGGAAGGCGTTCGTGTAATTGTCTTCCCAACCGTCGTCGAGCGTGACGCTGATCCCGCGCGGGGGAAACTCGCCGTGCGCGCGGTAATGATCAATGAGTTCGGAGGCCGTGTAGAAGACGTAGCCGCGCCGCTTGAGATAGGCCATCTGGCGGGCGAAGCGGGCGGGCGGCGTGAACCCGCCGCGCACGAGCGAGTCGGGCGCGGGGCGATCAATCTTGTGGTAGAAGATAACCGGAACTTGCATCTCTCAACTCCCGCTCGCAGAGCGGCCTCACAAATTAGGATGCTCGAAGATGCTCACGTCGGAATCGGCGCGCGTCAGAAACCAGTTGCGCGGGTCGTTGATTAGCTCACGCTCCGTCTCGCTGTAGACCATGAAACCCGGCGCGCGTTTGATGCGCCAGAACCCGCGCCGCACGAGTCGCTCCTCGACGCGCGCGTCCAACACGTCGGTCACCAGACTACCGGCGCGCCGCTCCAGAGCCAGATCGAGCGCGGCGCGCAACAGTTCGTCTATCACGTCGAACCCGGCGCGAGCGTCGTAACAGAGATCGCTGATGGCAACTTTCGGCGACGCCGCGCCCGCGCGTTCCGGCTTGCGGAAAAACAGCACGATGTAGCCCGCCAGCCGCCCGCCCGCGTACAGCCCGAGCGTCTCGTAACGCTTCCCCGGCTGCCGCGCAAACTGCCAGTCGAGATAGCGTGCGCGGCGCACGACCGCGCACGGCCACTCGCTCGAAGCCCTCTGCCAGAGATCGTCAAACTCCGCGTCGAATTGTTCGACCACGCGCAGGGAGACGCCCTGCGCTGCGGGCGCACCGGCGCGCGCTCGCAGCGGCGCGTAAGCGAGATTGACCAGACCGCCGAGCGGGCGCGCGCGCGATAACTCTTTCAGGGCATGCCCCGGATTGAGCAGCAGATGATAACGGTTGATGCTGCCCATCGCCGCCCACTTCTGGCTGTTGAGCACGCCGGTCGAACCCGCGTTGATGCCGAGCGCGATCATCGTGCGGCAGTGTTCGCGCGCCGTGTCGAGCAGACGCCGCCCCCAACGCTGCCCCCGGTAATTTTCGTGGACGATGAAGTCGAGAATCCAGATCGCGCGCCGCTCCTCTGCGCCGACTTTCAGCGCGACGGGGATCGTCGCCACCTGCCCGACGATGCGCCCCGCGTCCTTCAATACCCAGAGCGGCACGTCGTCGAGATCGGTGTAAGGGTTTTCCAGATAGTGCCATTTCCAGTAAGCAGGCTCGCTCTTGCGCGGGTCGTCCGGGTAGGCTTCGCGCAGGAAGGCGAGGAGCGCGTCGGTGTCGGCCACGGTGAACTGTGTGATTTGAGCGTTGCTTGACATGCCGGAGATCGGAGCGGGCGGCAGTTTAGCCCAGCCTCCGCGCCCTGACAACGCGTGCTCGCACCTCCTTCCTCACGCCGCGCCGCGTACGCTGTCGCCGCGCCGCGCCTTTCTGCTAGACTCGCGCGCGGTTTACCCCGATGCAGGTCTCACTCGATAAACGCGAACAACCCGGCGGCGACGCAGCACAGGCGCGCGGCGACGAGCGCCTGCGCGGCGGCGAAAAGGTCTCCGCACCCGGCGAGAAACCTCCGGCGCGCGCCGATTGTTTCGCAGACCTGTCGGGCTATTCCTTCAAGCAACGCCTGATCATCCGCATCGCAGACATCTCTCTCTACGCCCTGATCAACCTCATCGGGCGCACCGTGCGTTTCAGCGTCGAAGGCCGGGAGCACTGGGAGGCGGCGACGGCGGGCGGGCAGCCGCCGATCTACACCTGCTGGCACAACCGCGTCTTTCTCGCCACCTACTTCTTCCGGCGGGGCGGCATCGTCGTGATGACCTCGCGGAGTTTCGACGGCGAATACATCGCGCGCTTCATCCAGCGTTTCGGCTTCGGCGCGTCGCGCGGCTCGTCTTCGCGCGGCGCGGTCGGCGCGCTCGTCGAGATGATCAAACTGGTGCGGCAGGGTCGCGCCGCCGGGTTTATGATTGACGGGCCGCGCGGCCCCCGCTACGTCGCTAAAATGGGCGCGGTGCTGCTCGCCAAAAAGACGGGCGCGCCCGTCCTCCCCTTTTCGATCAACGCCGCGCGCTATTATGCCGCGCCGAGTTGGGACGGCTTGCAAGTTCCCTACCCCTTCACCCGCGCGCGCGTGCTCGTCGCCCCCCCGATTTACGTCCCCCCGGATGCAGATGAATCTGCCCTCGAAGCCAAGCGCGCGGAACTCCAACGCGTGCTCGACGCGCTCAACGACTAACACGCGCCGCCTCAAGTCGAATCTGGCGCGGGCGCGGCGGCGTGTAGTAGGATGGGGGCAAATATCTGTACGGACTTGCGACTCATAGCTAAAGCATTTCCAGCGAACATCGCAGCTTCAACCATCACATTTGCCTGGAGGCACGCATGATCAATCAGGAGCGGATTAAAAACTTGCTGCTCGAACTCGTCCAAATTGACAGCGTTTCGCGCAAGGAACGCGACGTGGCCGAGCGCATTAAAAAGTATTGCGAAGAGATGGGCGCGACCGTCGAAATTGACGACGCGGGCGAGAAGGTCGGCGGCAACTCCGGCAACGTCATCGCGCGCTTCCCCGGCACGATCCCCGGCGCGGAATGGATCATGATGTCGGCGCACATGGATACGGTCGTGCCGGGCGAGGGCGTCAAACCCATCGTCGAGGGCGACATCATTCGTTCGGACGGCACGACCGTGCTCGGCGGCGATGACAAGTCAGGCTGCGCCGTCATCATCGAGACGATCCGCTGCCTGCAAGAACAGAACATCCCGCACGCGCCCATCGAAGCCGTCTTCTCGATCTGCGAAGAAGTGGGCTTGCTCGGCGCAAAGCACGTCGACACGTCGAAGCTGAACTCGAAGTACGGCCTCGTCTTCGACTCCGACGATCCCGGCTTCCTCTTCACCAGAGGCCCTTCAGCCGACCACATGGAATGGAAAATCCACGGGCTGGAATCGCACGCGGGCGTCGCGCCCGAACAGGGCATCTCCGCCATCCGCATCGCCGCCGAAGCCATCCACAACATGAAGCTTGGCCGCATTGACCACGAGACGACCGCCAACATCGGCGTCATCGAAGGCGGCAAGGCCACCAACATCACGACCAACCTCGTCACCCTGCGCGGCGAGGCGCGTTCGCTGGACGAGAAAAAGTTGGAAGCGCAGACGGCGCACATGAACAAGTGTTTTGAAGACGCGGCGGCGAAGTACGAAGTCACGGTCGAGGGCGTGACGACGAAGGCGCGCGTCGAGACGCACGTGACGCGCGAGTATTCGGCGATGGACGTGCCCGATAGTTCGCGCGTCGTCCAACTCGTCTATCAGGCGGCGGCGCGCCTCGGCCAGAAGGTCGAAACGCTCGCCTCCGGCGGCGGCTGCGACGCCAACATCTTCAACCAGCGCGGTATCGAGTGCGCCAATTTCGGCACGGGCATGCGCGCCATCCACACCGTCAAAGAGTGGCTCGACGTGAAGGACTTGTACGCCTCCGCCGAGATGACGCTCGAAGTCCTGAAGGTCAACGGCGAACTGGCGCAGCAGAAGGGATAAGGCGAGCCAATGACCGGCCAAACGCGCAACGCGCGCAACGGCGGCGTGCGATCATCGCGTTCGGCACACAGGAGCAACTCGCAAGGTAAGGAGTAGAGATGAGACGCGCTCACGCCGGTTCGTTGTGCTTGTTCTTCCTCGCCCCGTTTTTTGGCGCGCAGGAGGTCGCCGGAGCGAGAGACGGTTGGGCGTCGCGCCTGTCCGCTGCGAACTTCGGGGTTGCCGCTCTCGCCACCTTCCAGACGGACGCCGCCGCTTACTACAAGCAGGGCGACGAGCACTTTCAGGCCGGACGCTACGCCGAGGCCGTCGAAGCCTTCAAGCAACTGGTCAAGCTGCGCGCCGACGTGCCGCAAGGCCACTTCTATCTCGGCCTCGCTCACTACAGGTTGAAGCAATACGCGGAGGCCGCCGTCGCCTTCAAAGAGGCCGCGCGGCTCAAACCCGACCACTACGCAGCCCACGTCTATCTTGGCAACTCGCTCGATTCGTCCGGGCGTTTCGGCGAAGCCGTCGCCGCCTACAAAGAGGCCACGCGCATCCAGCCCGGCAACCCGAGCGCGCACTACGAACTCGGCGTGGCCTACTTCAACGAGAAGCGGTATGCGGAGGCCGAGGCGGCCTATCGAGAGGTCGTCCGTCTCAAACCCGACTACAAGGGCGCGCACGATAATCTCGGCGAGACGCTCAACCGGCTCGGGCGCACGGAGGAAGCCATCGCAGCCTATCTTGAGGCCGTCCGCCTCAATGCGAACGACGCGGAAGCTTACCGACATCTCGGCGACGCGCGCGGGAAGTTGAAGCAGTATGCGGAGGCCGAGGCGGCCTACAAAGCGGCCACGCGCTTACAGCCGAACGATGCGCTCGCGCAATTCGGGCTGGGCAACGTCTACTCGAACACCAAACGCCTCGCCGAAGCGGTCGAGTCTTACAGAGAGGCCGCGCGCCTCAAGCCCGACTGGGCGACGGCGCACAATTACCTCGGCAATGCCTACAGGCAACTGGGCAAGCCCGCCGAGGCCGTCGCGTCCTACCGCGAGGCCGTCCGCGCGAACCCGGCTCTCGCCGAAGCGCACTACAAACTCGCCCTCACCTACCTCGAACAAAACGACCGCGCGGCGGCAGAGAAAACTTACGAAACGCTCAAGGCTCTCGACGCAGGCATGGCGGCCAAGTTGAAGGCCGCGCTCGACAAGTAGCAGCGCGGCGGCGGAAGTCGCCCGCCTCGCGCGCTTCGCTTCCGTAGTCGCTCGCCTCACGCGCCTTCGTTCCGGCGCAAGCCCGCCCGTGCGCCGTCAACTGCGGGCGGCGTTTGTGCTATCCTTCCCCGTCGAAAAATCATCCGTTCAAGTTAAACCGAAGATGTCTGAAAGCTCACCCGCAAACTACCGGAGCGGCTACGTCGCGCTCATCGGGCGACCGAACGCAGGGAAGTCCACGCTTCTCAACCGGCTCGTCGGCGAAAAGATCGCGGCTGTCTCCAACAAGCCGCAGACGACGCGCCACCAGATTCAGGGCATCATCACGCGCGACGAAGGGCAGATCGTCTTAGTTGACACGCCCGGCGTGCACCAGCCCGGCTACCTGCTCAACCGGCGCATGATGGCCGCCGTCCACGACGCGCTCGAAGGCGTCGATCTCGTGCTCCTCATGCGCGACGCCTCAGTCCCGACCGGCAACGGCGACCGCTTCGTGCTCGATCTCGTCAAACAATCCGCGAAGCCCGCGCTGCTCCTGCTGAACAAGGCCGACCGTCTGGACGACAAGGCGAAACTCCTGCCGCTCATGCAGTGGTACGCGGGCGAGTATGACTGGCGCGAGATCGTGCCGCTCTCGGCGCGCACGGGCGACATGGTTGACACGCTGCTCGCCGCCGTCATCAAACACCTCCCCGAACGCGAAGCCATCTTCGCCGAAGATGAATTGACCGACCAATCAATGCGCACGCTCTGCGCCGAGATCGTCCGCGAGAAGATTCTGCAAACGACCGGCGACGAGATTCCTTACGTCACGGCGGTCGTCACCGAACGCTTCGACGAGGAGCGCGAAGACTTCACGCGCATCAACTGCATCATCTACGTCGAACGCGCCTCGCAAAAAGCGATCATCATCGGGCGCGGCGGCGAGCGCATCAAAGAGGTCGGCACGAAAGCGCGCCACGACATCGAACACCTCCTCGGCCACCGCGCCCACCTCGAACTCTTCGTCAAGGTTCAGGAAGACTGGCGCAACAGCGAACACGCTCTGAATGAAATGGGAATTAAAGAGGGGAACAAGTGAATCGTGAATCGTAAATCGTGAATAGATTCAACCCGGTTTTCTCTATTCACGATTGACGATTCACGATTCACGTCTTTTTATGTGGTACGCACTTGATGTGACGATAGAGCGCGCGGCGGGCGAGGCGGTGGAGTACGCGCTGATGGAGGCCGGGGCGTTGGGGACGGAGACGGCGGCGACGGATGAAGCAGAAGTGATGCGCGTCGCCGGATACTTCGACCGCGCGCCGGAGCGCGAAACGGTGCGCGCCGGGGTGCTCGACGCGCTCAGGATTTACTCGCTGCCGTCGGCGTGCGTGCGCGAGATCGAGGTGCGCGAGGTTGAGGCGCGCGAT